>NZ_JBISWJ010000094.1:0-49104 GCF_044462225.1 Kocuria kalidii
CCGCACGATCAGGTGACACCTGATCGTGCGGCAGTCCTGTGCGTCAGATCCCGGCGGGTTGCCAGTCGGGGGCCTCGACCAGGACGACCTGCTGGAGTGTGTTGGCCGCCCGGGTGACCCCTTCGATGGAGTTGACCAGGGTGTCCTCGTGCTCGATGTTGAGCGTTCCGTCATAGCCCACCGAGCGAAGGTGGTAGACGAAGTCGGCCCAGAAGGCGGCCCCGTCCGGATGTCCCAGCCCGAGGGTGACGTAGTTCCAGGCCCTGTCGGCCGCCTGCTCCATCGGCACCGTGTCCAACAGCCCGTCCCGGGAGGCGACGGGCCTGTTGATACGCATGTCCTTGGCATGAACATGAGTGATCGCGGATCCCAGCGCCTGGATGACGGCGGGGATGTCAGCACCCATCCACATCAAGTGGGAGGGATCCAGGTTCGCACCGACGACGTCGTCACCGACGGCGTCGATCAGCCGCAACAGGGTGGAGACGTTGTGCACGAGCTGACCACCGCAGGCCTCGACCGCCAGCCGGACGCCTTTGTCCCGGGCGAAGGCAGCCAGCTCCCGCCAGTAGGGGAGCGCGATCTCGTTCCACTGATAGTCAAGAACCCCGAGGTTCTCCGGCGGCCAGGAGGTGGTGATCCAGTTCGGGGCCGTGTCACCGCGCGCTCCGGGAAGCCCGGACATCAACACGACGGTGGGAACGCCCAACTCACCGGCCACACTGATGGTGTCGCGGACCACCCGGTCCTGGTCGGGTCCGCTGACGGGGTGCAGCTGGTTGCCGTTGGCAGTCAGCGCGCTGAGACTCAGGCCGCGGTCGGCGATCATCCCGGTGAACTCGGATCGAGCCTGGGCCGAGGAGACCAGGGCCGGCAGATCGGCATGGGGACTCTCGGACCAGTTGCCGGTAGCCACCTCGACGGAGCTCAACCGCAGGGTCCGGGCCAGGTCCAGGGCTTGTTCGAACGGCAGATGGCTGACGGAGTCAGTGATGAGTCCGAGCTTCATAGGTGGTTCCTCACAGTTCTAACGGTGCGCGTGGACAGTACACAGCAGAGGGAAAGAGTGTTGTCCAGCACACTAGTACGTACTAGTGCACTGGACAACGGGACGTCGACAAGGTCTCCCGAGAAGCACCCGGTGGCCTGGACGACTCGTCTTCACAGAAGTCCCCGGCAGGCCGGCGGAGGGGCCGAGTCCAGGGGTTCAGCGCACGTCGGATCGATCCGCAGGGACCGGGCAACGCGGGTTGCGCCGCGGGCAGCGGGTGCCGGAGCAGCTCGGACCCTCCGGCTGTGCCTCTGGCCGGCGGCCGGACACTGCCTGCGTCGACGACGATGCGACTGAGGTTCCAATCCGGCCGGAGGCCTCGGCTGATCGGTCCTTCCGCACCGCTGCACATCACCAGACTGAGCCGCCCATGGTGCCAGGTTTCCCGCCCGTCCTGTGCACCCACCGGGCAAGAGGGGCAAGGTCACCGAGCGGTGACAGGCGGACGGACTCCACTGTGTCCGTCTGGTCTGCCGCAAGATGGCCAGAGTCATAGACCCAGGCGCGGCGAGGTCCGCCGGGACGGTCGAGGAGCACCGCTGGATCTCCAGGGGGAGCGAACAACACGGGGCCACCGGAGTTCCGTCGATCACCGCGGCCGGTTCCGCACCGGCCGGTCGACAGGCATGGAACTGCCCCGGCGCGGTACTCGGGGCAGCGGTGGCCGGGACGTGCGGATGGTATGACCGCGGTTCACCGGACTCGTGCGGCCAGCCACATCGAGCAGGCGAACAGCGGGGCGGTGAGCACAGCAGCCGCGATCACAGCGGTGCCCAGCGGCACCCCGCTGCCGGTGTCGTTGCCGAGGGCCTGGGTGGCGATGCCGCCGCCCATGCCCAGCCACAGGGCGGCCATTCCCTCTGCCAGTCCGAAGTGCCGGGGGCGTACTGTCCGGGTGCGTGCGCGAGTGAAGTTGCCGAGCATGACCAGCACGATGAGGCCGCCGAAGATGACCGGGCCGCCGGCCCCGCCCCACAGGTCGGCGCCGAGGTGGAGGACCGCGATCATGAAGAGGCCGCCGATCAGCGTCCAGCTCGCCAGGACCAGTGCCTCGCGCCGGCCGGAGCCACGGTCTCGGGTCGCGGGAGTCGCCGTGGCTGTCGATTCGGTGCGAGGCAGTGCGTCGTTGCCGTCCATGTCTTCACGGTAGTGACCACGGCGCGGATGGCCAACAGGCACCGGGTAATGGGGCAGGGCGCCGGATGGCGCGGGCGGAAGAGGCAGGATGCCGGCATGAGAGCCGTGCGGCGCCGGTCCGTGCATCCCACAGGCCCAGCCCTGGCCACGGCGGCGCAGGCACGCGCTGCGTTGCGGTTGGGGTTCCCCTCTTGTGCGTCGTGGTTCCCTCGCAAACCGGCCCGTAGCGTCGTGGGAGTGACGAGAAGCGGCGCAGAACCCCACGTCGAACCCATCGACAGCCCTGCGGTGCCCACGGCCGCTCAGGTGGCGATGCGTTCCACACCGGCTGTCCTCTTTGCTCTGGCCAGCCCTCCACTGGTGGCCGCAGTCCTGCCTGATGAAACGGGCGACGGGTGGTGGCTCCTGGCCGTCTTCTCGCTCTTCGCCCTGACCTGGCTGATCCAGCATCTCGTGCAGTCGCCGCAGCCTCGGCCGGACAAGCGGGTCAGCCAGGAGCGGTGGAAGTGGGCGCTCTCTTCGGTCACCAAGACCAGGGAGGTGCCGGTGGACCCGGGCGTGCGAACCACCGCGGCGATGATCGCCTGCACCGAGATTCAGGCGTTCGTGGTGCTCACCTCCTTCGCCCTGGGCGTCGTGTCGGGCATGCTCGTCCAGCCGGAAGCTCCGTGGGCGAGCTTTCTCGGCGCCCCGATAGGCATGGCGCTGGTCTCCGCCTTTCGGCTCCGCCGAAGCCTGACCTATCTGACGGTGTTGCACGCTCCGGCGCGAACCGACGGGCAGCAGCCTCAGCGACAGTGATCGAGGGACCTGCGCGAGGTGCCACAACTCGCGGGAACTGCCGCAGCCTCGACGATCTGCACGGTCCGCAGCATTGCACGAGGGGTTCCTGACATGACCCGAGGGCTGACAGCGCATCCCTTTTCGCAACAACAACCGTTCACCTATGCACATATGATGAATGTTCGTACCGGGCGGTGAGGCGGGGTCCGTCCGAACATGGGGGTGGCGGGTGCAACAGCGACGGTGGGCGCAGCTGACGGTGCTGGGTGGGCTGGTCATCATCGCCGTGGGGACGGTGCCCCTGTCGTGGAGCTTGGGGCACCTGACCTCGTCGGCCACCTCGGAGCTCTTCGCCCCCTGGCTGGGCGTGCTGACCGGGGCCATGGCGGTCGTTCTCGGTGTCCTGCTCATCGGCGGTGTCCTGCGCCGGGCTCCCCGGCAGCTGAGCCGTCGACGGTCCACCCGGATCATGCTGGTGTGGTGGCCGATCGCCGGGGTGCTGATGCTGCTCAGCACCTGGAACGAGCCCACCATGGCCGGTGTCGCGCTGTTCCCGTTCCTCGTGGCGTTCCCCGTGGCGACGCTGTTCGAGCAACCGCGGCAACAACAGCGCTACGCCCAGCTCATCGCCACACGTCCTCACCGGGTGCAGGCCATGATCGGGGTCGGTGTGGTCGGCTCCGTGCTCTTCGGTGCCTTCGGTGTGCTCTCCGCGGTCGAGCGGGACGGGCAGTCGCTGGGGGCTTTCCTGGCGTTCTTCGTGATGAGCCTCAGCTACGTGATGGGGGCGCGAGCCGACCGTCGACAGTTCGGTTCACCAGGGTCACTTCCCAGGGGGGCGGGCTCCTGAGGTCCGCCGCCGACGTGGTTTCTCGAGCGTGCGAGCTTCTGTCCCCACAAGCGCACACTCCTCGGCCGCCAATGGCACGGTTTAACATGTGCACACTCGATGCCATCATCGGCTTTAAGGGGACTGGGCGCTGAACCGTCCAAGGCAGGGGAACAGGATGGATAGGCCCGACCGGGACCGTGGCAGGGGACTTCGGCCGGCCGGCGGGGTGCTGACGATGCCGGCCGGGGTGGCTGCTCTCCTGGCCATCTGGCTCCTCCCAGCGGCCGCTCCCGTGGAGGCTCGGCTCGCGGTGTGTGCGGGGGCCGCGGTGTGGGCCTTGGGTGGCGAAGCCTTCGGCACGGCGGTCATGGTGATCATGATCGGTGTCATGGCGTCGATGTTCGGCGCGCTCGTCGCGGTGCAACTCTTCCGGTTGCGCCGGATCAGGAAGGCAGCTCCCCAGTGACGCGCAGTCGTCTGCCATCAGGTGCCACATCGCAGAGAAGAAGCATTCCAGCAACCGGAAGGGCTCCGATGAGCGGCGGCTTCGTGGTCGTGTGCGTCCTCTGGTTCCTGGCCATGGTGGTTCTCGCAATTGTTGAGGGCGACTCCTGGACCACGGCGCTGGGCAGTCTCGGTCTTGTGGCGATGGCGCTGGTCAACTGGCGAGGCTTCAAGAGGCACGACCGGGAGTACCAAGAGCGCATGGAGCGGCTCTACGAGCGTTTGGGACGCGACCCCTAGTGCGAAGCTGAGCACCACCGAAGCCTTGGCCGGTCGCTGTGCATGCATCGGTGCAGTTGAGGTTCCTCCGCGGGGCGCAGATGGCGCGTATGGCGAGACTCCGGGTCTACTTCCTGCCCTTCTCCCGCCCTTTCGGACGAGACCCGTGAGTGCTCGTTACCGACAAGGTCGGCCATACCGTGAGCGACCGCATACGAGGCCCCTTGTCGTCCTGAGCGGAGTTCCGACGGCCATGTTCGGCTCCGTGCGTAGCAACCCGGGACGCAGGGTCAGTGTCGTCCGCCCTGTCCGGAGCTCGGGCTACGGGGCGGCGGTGCCGGAGAGCACGACATCGGTCCGTCCACCGATCCAGATCGTGCCGTCCTCAGCACCGACGTGGACGCGTCCGCGCCGGCCCATGGCGGTGCCCTGGGCGGCGAGATAGGGGACTGTCGCCTCGCCTCGGGCCAGGAGCCACTGCGCAGCGGCGGCATGGAGGCTTCCGGTCACCGGATCCTCCCGCAGCGCCTCGATTCCTTCGGTGAAGAACGCACGCACCTCGAAGCTCAGCCGTGCGCCCGCAGCGTGCGGACCGATGACTCCGATGTCCCAACGTCCCGGATGAGCCGAAGCATCCGGGCGCAGTTCCAGGACGGTGTCGGCGCTGTCGAGCAGGACCCCGACCCATCCTGGCCCGTTGTCGAGCCACTCGGCGTCCACGACCCTGCCCGGATCCACACCCAGGATCTCGATCACGGCCGTGAGCAGGTCGGCCTCGACGGGACCCGAACGGATCCGGGGTGGTGCCGCGAAGGCGAGTCGCTGCCCGTCGACGCGCACCGGCACCAGACCCGCCCCGCACTGCTGCACGAGCACCCCCGGGGTCGCCGGCACGCCCCCGGCATCCAGCCACGCCCGGGCGGTCCCCAGCGTAGGATGCCCGGCGAAAGGCAGCTCGGTGCTCAGGGCGAAGATGCGCACACGGTAGTCCGCACCAGCCGTGGTGGGCGGGAGCACGAAGGTGCACTCGGACAGGTTCGACCACACCGAGAACCGCCGCAGCGTCTCGTCATCGAGACCCTGCGCGTCGAGCACCACCGCCACCGGGTTGCCCGTGCACGCCTCTTCACCGAACACATCGACCTGACGAAATCTGCGAATCACATCCTGAAGCGTAGAGGACCCACCATCGGATGCCGCCCGCAGTGCCGCCCCGCTGGTGGTGCGGCAGGGATCCCCCGGATTCTTGAACCGGTTGCAACCTTGAGCAGGGGGGTGGGGTGGGGTGCTGCCGATCAGTCGAGGTCACCCGGGCTGCGGTGGTTGCCGTACTGCCGTTCGACCGTGGCCACGCGCACCGTGTATTCGGCATACCAGTCCCGAGCTCCTCGGTGTTGAGCCGCCACGTGCTCGGTGACCTTTTCCACGCCTGGGCGTGCCGCGGGGTCTCCCAGTAGGACACGGTGACGCCGAAGCCGTCAGCACCGCGTGCACCCTCCACGCCGAGGTATCCCGGTTGCTGCTGGGCCATCTCCACCATCTGCCGCGCGGTCTGCTCGTACTCGTCGGCATGCCCGGTTTCTGACCGCTGGCTGGAGAAGACCACCGCGGTGTAAGGGGGCCGTGCAACTGTCATGGTTGCGCACCTCAGGCATCCTGCCCGCGATGGGCCGGGTAGGTTCGGCCTTTGATACTGCGATGGCTGAGACGTTCTTCGCCACCCTGAAGACCGAGCTTGTCTACCGCCACTCCCGGCTGGGCAACCTCGGCTTACCGACTATGAGCAGCAGCTCGTGACACAGAAAGTGGCGTCCGCCTGACGGGGGTCACTCCAACCAGCAAGAACGTCGTCGTCCATCGGGGCGCAGTACATCGCCGCGGCGGCTGTGTGGGGGGCGAGCTTCCTGTTCATCAAGATCGCGGTCGAGGGACTCTCACCCGGGCAGGTCGTGCTCGGCCGGCTGCTGGGAGGAGCGGTCCTGTTGGCGCTCATCATGACCGTCACGCGCCGCCGGTGGCCGACGGGCACCAGGACGTGGTCGCACTTCTTCGCCCTCGGAATCCTGATGTGCGTTGCCCCGTTCCTCCTGTTCTCCTGGGCGGCCCAGCACCTGCCCTCGGGGGTGTCCAGCATCTTCAACGCGACAACCCCGATCGCGACGATGGTCATCGCTCTGGCCGTCCTGCCCGAAGAGCGTCTCACCAGGATCAGGACGACAGCGATGATCATTGCTGCCGGGGGATCGTCCTCGTCCTCGGGCCGTGGCGACTCCTGGCGGACCTGCAGGACGCGCACCTCCCGGCCCAATTGGCATGCTTGGGCGCCACGACCTGCTACGGGCTGGGATTCGCCTACACCCGGCGTTTCTTCCGGGCCCACAGCTGTGACGCCACCACGGTCGCTGCCAGCCAGATCGGCGCCGGCGCCCTGGTGATCGCCGCCCTCACGCCCGTCATCGGCCGCGATCCGGTCGACCTGTCACCAGCGGTCGTCGTCAGCATCATCCTGCTCGGCGCGGTCGGGACCGGTGTCGCTGATGTCTGGTACACCAACGTCATCAACGCCTGGGGTGCGACCCTCGCCTCGACAGTCACCTACCTGACACCCATCACAGGCGTGATCCTCGGAATGCTCGTCCTCCAGGAACAGATCCGCTGGAACGAGATCGTCGGGGGGAACCATCGTGATCCTGGCGCTTCTGGTCAGCCAGGGCAGGATCAGGATGCGTCCCTCGACGCCCCGGGACGACCTCCCCTCGAGCACCTCCTGTGGACGTCTCATGCGGTGAGAACGCCTTCTCGGATCTTCCCTGGTGACGGGGCGGTTGGGTGCCCGGAGCTCTACATCTGGCGGATCAGCGGCTGACCGTGGCGCGGTGGGGGTTCCTCGCCTCGGGTCAACGACAGGTCCTCGACGGATTCGAGGAGGCCCGCATCCTGCCCGAGGGCTGTCCGGACCCGGTCACCGACGAGCTCGTCATCGCCGCTGTCGTCGAGGACGACGGAGATGTCCCGCCGTGCGTCGGGGAGCAGCGAGACGTGTTCCCATGGTTCCAGGTCGAGCATGTCCTGATCGGCCGGGGTGCAGAAATCGCTGAGCACGCTCCACGGGGCTCAGGGTGGCAACGCCCACCAGCACTGGCACCAGCCATGTGCCGGACGCGTCCGTGGATCGCCCGGGCTCGGTCGAGGCACGGGCAGACCCGGCCACCGGTGGAGGAGTGGTCCAGCGGACCATGGACCGGATCAGCGGCCCGTCAGCAAGGGCACCACGGAAACGCAGGAGCCCCTGTGGATGATCTCCTCCAGTTATTCCGCCGTGCCGTTGTCGAAGAGGAACCGAGCCACCGCCTGGGCCGACTCGTCGAGATCGCCGCCGTTCCCTTCGCTGAACGCTCCGCCGAGCCACAGGTCCGCGAAACCGTGCACCAGGGACCAGGCGGCGAGAGCGGCGACCTTCGGATCCGGTCCCACCACGTCGGGCGGCAAGGTCGCGACCCCTGCGGAGAGCGCCTCGGCGGCGGCGGCGCGCGCCTGGACGACGTCGGCACGGGAGGCTTCGTAGAGATCCGGGCGGAACATGACCTGGGTGTGTGCTCGGTGCTCGACCGCGAAGTGCACGTAGGCGACACCGACCTCGAGGAAGCTGCCGGTGCGTTCGAGCACCTCGGTGAGGTGCTCCGCGAGCATCTGGAAACCCTCTGCCGCCAGCGTCGTCAAGAGCCCGGCCTTGGTGCCGAAGTGATAGGCGGGGGCCGCGTGGGAGACCCCCGCCCGGCGCGCCAGGTCCCGCAGGCTCAACTGGGAGGGCCCCACCTCGAGCACGGCCTGCACAGCGGCGTCGAGCACCGCGCGATGCAGGTCGCCGTGGTGATACGCGCGGGGGGTCATTCCTGCACCCTATCCCATATCTAGGCATTGACAAGATGCGACCGGAGGCGCAGTCTTGTCAGTGACAAGATGGAATGTCAAGGAGGGCACCATGTCAGTCCTGTTCGTCTTCCTGACCGCGACCCTGGCAGCACTCGGCGTCGCCGCACTTCTCGGGCGTCGCCGCCTGCGGGAGGCGGTACCCCTGGCTCTCCGTGGAGGTCTCGCCGTGATGTTCCTCGTCACCGGGGTGTCGCACTTCGCGGGCCTGCGCCAGGACCTCGTCGCGATGGTGCCGCCCGTCCTGCCCAACCCTGAGCTGCTCGTGACGGTCACCGGGGTGCTGGAGCTCGCCGGCGCCATCGGCCTGCTGCTGCCGAGGACGGCCGCCTGGGCAGCAGCTGGGCTGGCGCTGCTGATGGTGGCGATGTTCCCCGCCAACGTCTACGCCGCCACCGCCGGACTGACGCTGGCCGGGGAACCGGCCACCGCTCTGCTGCCCCGTACCGCCATGCAGCTGCTCTACATCGCGGCCGCCGTCGCTGTGGTGGTCACCCATTGGCGTCGCGCGGTGCTCAGCGACTCGCTCGGTCAGCTCACCGCCGTCCTGCCCCGGGCCTACGGGCCCGCCGCGGCGACGCCCGAGGCCACCAGCGCCGGCACCGTGCTCGTCTCCCGGCTCCAGCTGCGCTCAGCCAGGCACGTGCCGGGCTTCCTCCTCGCCTCGTTCCGACTGCGACGGGCTCTGCGACAAGCATCCGGGGCCCTCTGGCTCGATCTCGCCGCCCAGCCGCTGACCGCCACCTTCTGGACCTGGTCCGCATGGACGGATGAGGACGCCATGCGTTGCTACACCCGCTCCGCACTCCACGCCCACGTCATGCGGACCTACCGGCCGCATCTGCAGGAGTCGGTTTTCCGCACGCTCCCTGCCGCGCAGGCACCCGCGACGTGGCCCGAGGTCAGAGGAATGCTCGACGCCACGACCGCGGAGCGGTAGCCCGCGACAGCAGTCGCAACGGAGCCTCTGCCGGAAACACCCCGGCAGGGGCTCCCGCTGAGTCCATGGACCGTGGTGCCGCGGAATGGGTGGCCCGTGGGCGTCCCACCCGGTGGGGCCGCCCCTGAACCGTCCCCTGGGGTGACAAGGCAGCCGGACGCCCTGTGCTGGACCTGCGCCCGGTCGGCGGTTGGCAATCCACGAGATCTGTGGGAGCTCCCGGTCTTGCTCGGGTCCCCGGTCGTGTGCCGAGGACCTGGGTCAGCCGGGACGTCGATCGGTGGCCAGGGGCGAACCTGGGCTGAGCGCGAGGTCGGCGAAGCGCTCGCCGATCCGCAGGTGCGTGGTGGCGTCGGGGTGGAGAGCATCGGGCAGGGGACGTTCCTGCGCGTCGGACTCGCCGTAGAGCTCGCGTCCGTCGAGGTAGAACAGATGCGGATCGTCGTGCGCCCGCTCCGTCACGATCCGTGCCAGGTGGTCACGGATGACCGTCAGGGAGAGCTTGCCGGCGGCGACCTCGCCGGGCTCGCCCGTCGCCGTGAACCTCAGCTCGCCCCTGGCGAGGGCGTCCGGGTCGAAGGCGCCAGGGCCCGGGGTGTGCTCGTGGATCGGGCACAGAATGGGAGAGATCACCAGCAGCGGGGTGCGCGGGTGGCCGTCACGGATCGTGTCGAGGAACCCGTGCACGGCGGGCCCGAAGGCCCGGAGCCGCATCACGTCGAGGTTGACCAGGTTGATCCCGAGCTTGACGCTGATCAGCTCGGCCGGGGAGTCGCGGATCGTACGTGCCGTGAACGGGTCGAGCAGCGCGCTGCCCCCGAAGCCCAGGTTGAGCAGATGGAGACCGGCCCGTAGCGCGGCGACCGCCGGCCAGGTGCCGGTGGGGTGCCCCGCGTTGGAACCGTGGCTGATGGAACTGCCGTGGTGCACCCACACCGGGCGAGGGTCCCGTAGCGGTCGGATGGGGGCGTCGGAGCGGATCCCGGCCAGTTCCACGGTCTCGTTGTGCGGCAGCCAGAGCTCGACCGTCTTGGGTCTCCGGGGAAGGTCGTCGAAGACGACGCCGTCGATCTCCCCCTGTGCGATCTGCCGGTCGCCGGTGGTCATGTCGATGCTCACCACGGTCGCGGCCTCGAGGCTGGCCTGACGGGTGTGCCGGCCGTCGACCAGCAGGTCGAAGACGCCGGCAGGGCGCGATGGTGCTCCCTCGTACCGGAAGCGTGTGGCGCGCCCTCGGAGTTCGATGCGACTCGCCTCGGTCGCGAAGCGCAGCCGCGCGCCCGAGGGCTGGGACTCGGCCATGGCCAGCTGCGGGTTCTGGGCCTGGTTGCGGGCCCGGGCGGAGAGGCGGTGCGGGATCACCCCGTCGTCCGTGCGCTCCAGCTCCACGATGCCATGGAGGAGCTCCTCGGTGACGGGGGTGGTGCGGTCTCGGTCGTGCATCGGCATGGTCCTTCCGCGGCGTGTGGTGTCCGGCATCAGTGGCTCAGGTCCTGGGCCAGTGGCGCAGGGTGTGGTCGAGGACCTCGAGGATGCGCCTCCAGCTGGCCTCGCCGTCCGGTGCGCTGTGGCTGAATCCCGTACTGAGCTCCAGCGTGACGTAGCCCAGGAAGGTGCTGCCGAGCAGCCGCACCGCATGGGGTTGCTCGGCCTCGGGAACGGCGTAGCCGCGCAGGACGGCCCGGATCAGCGCCGTCTGCTGCGGCCCGGCGCTGACCATGGCCGTGTCGGTGTCCAGCGGGAACCGGGCGGCGGTGAAGCGTCCGGGGTGCTCGTGGGCGTAGTCGCGGTACACGTTGCCGAGGGCCGCCAGCGCGTCGGCCCCGGACCGCCCCGCCAGGGACTGGGACGCCCGCTGCGCCAGCTCGTCCAGCGCCCGCAGCGCCATCCGCGTCCTCAGGTCGTGCAGGTCCTCGATGTGCGAGTACAAACTGGCCGACCTCACGCCGACCTGCCGGGCCACCGACGAGACGGTGACGTGGGCGAAGCCGGCGGTGTCCGCCAGTTCCAGACCGGCCTCGACGATCCGTTCCGGAGAGAGTCCTGCCCGCATCCCCAACCTTCAACCACTCAGAAACTGCCTACAGGTCATAGGCTAGCACCGAGGTGCTGGAGGTCTGCGTCCGGCTGCTTCGAGGTCCTGGTCCCAGGACCTGGCGCCGGACAGCATCCGGGCCGGCGCGGTGGCCCCGGGCACGGTGTGGACGAGGTGCCACCGGGACCCGGACCGGCCGGCCGAGGTCGCCGCGACGACGCCGATGGGCCGGGTCGGGCGACCCGGGGAGATCGCCGGAGCGGGGGCCTGGCTGCTCTCCGACGACGCCTCCTGCGCCACCGGAACAACCCAGCGGCTCACCGGCGAGCGCTGACACGCCCGGCGAAGGACGCGACGGCACTGTCGGGTTCTTCCGCACGGCCCCGCACGCGAGGCCGACCGACGGCTGACGAGCCCAGCGAAGCCGCCCGGCCGGACAGGTGACCGGCTGCGTCCGCGTCACTCGTCCGTCGGCAGGGTTCCGCGTCCCGCAGAGGCGGTCCCCTCACCGTGGACGGGCTCGGACGGGCTCAGACGGGCTTGCCGTCGCTGCCGCGCCGGGTGTCCGGGGCGGTGGCCCCGGCGGAGGCCTGGGTGTCGGCCCGCGCTTCCTCTGCGGACCCGGACTCGGCCCTGATGGTGGGCAGGGACTCCGGCTCCGGGCCCACCCCGGTGCGCTCGTACTCGTGGTGCTTGCCGTGGGTGCGGTCCAGCAGCTCGTGGAAGTGCTTCTCGGACTCGATGAGCTCGTCCCGGTACCGGGGGGAGATGGACGGCATCTTCTCCTGGTAGCGGGCGGCCTTGGCGGCGAGGCGGCGTCGCTCCTCGGGGGACGCGTCCTGGGGCAGGGACACGTACTGCTCGGCGACGGTCTGCAGGGTGCTGATGATGCGCACGGCCCGGCCCTTGGGGCTGAACAGGGAGGCGAGGACGGTGATCACCAGCACGCCGATGATCACGGACAGGGACAGCCCGATGCTGATCTCCACGACGTCGACGTGCTGCCCGTTGTTGATGAAAGCCAGGTTGTTCTCGTGCAGGGCGTGGATGATGAGCTTCACGCCGATGAAGCCCAGGATGATCGCCAGGCCCCAGGAGAGGTAGATGAGCCGGTCCAGGAGACCGTCGATGAGGAAGTACAGCTGGCGCAGGCCCATCAGCGAGAACGCCACGGCGGTGAACACCAGGTAGGTCTCCTGGGTCAGGCCGAAGATCGCCGGGATCGAGTCCAGGGCGAAGAGGATGTCGGTGCCGCCGATGGCGACCATGACCAGCAGCATCGGGGTCATCGCCCGCTTGCCGTTGTGGATGGTGAAGAGCTTGTCGCCGTCGTAGTGGTCGGTGGTGGGGATGAAGCGTTTGGCCAGGCGCACCACGAAGTTGTCCGCCTCGTCGTGCGCCGAGCCCGAGAGCTCGCCCTTGATCAGGGAGCCGGCCGTGAGCAGCAGGATGAGCCCGAAGGCGTAGAAGACCCAGGCGAACTGGTTGATCAGCGTGGCGCCCACGAAGATCAGCGCGGTGCGGGCGATCAGGGCGAACGTGATGCCGAACAGCAGGACCTTCTGCTGGTCCGCCCGGGGCACCTTGAAGGAGGCCATGATGATGAGGAAGACGAAGAGGTTGTCGACCGACAGGGCCTTCTCGGTGATGTAGCCGGCGTAGTACTCCCCGGCGTACACCCCGCCCCACTGGAAGAGGACGAACAGCCCGAACAGCAGGGCGAGACCGACGTAGATCGCCGACCAGATCGCGGCTTCCTTCAGCTGGGGCTCGTGGGCCTTGCGCACGTGGAACACGTAGTCGAACAGCAGCAGGCCGACGATCGCGACGATCGTCACGGCCCACACGGTGGTGGAGACGTCCATGGGAGGTGTGCTTTCGGGGTCGGGGACAGGACCGCCGTAAGTCTCTCCGCCGCTCCGCCGGGACCTCTGAGGTCCGTGCTGCCGAGCTGGGCCGCTGCGTCCGGCCGGGCATCGATCTCCCGACGTACTGACGTCCGCAACGCTGAGGGATACTCCCCTAAAGCTCTCCCGATTCTATACGAGACCCCGTGCCGCCCCCGTCATGAACGACACACCCCGGACCGCGTGGCCCTCAGCCGGCCGGATCGGTCGCCGTGGTCTCGGCCGGTGGCAGGCGGGTGATCCGGACCCGTTCCACGCGGGTGCGGTCGGTGGCCAGGACCTCGAGCCGGTACCCGTCCACCTCCACGACGTCGCCGGGGCGGGTCACCCGACCCAGCCGCTCCATGACGAACCCGCCCACGGTCTCGTAGGGACCCTCGGGGATGGTCAGGCCGGTCTCGGCCGGCACTTCCTGGATGATCAGCCCGCCGTCCACCAGGACGGCCTCGCCCTTGCGCAGCACGGTGTCCTCGTGCTCGCGCGGTCCGGTGTCGAACTCGTCGTAGATCTCGCCCACGAGCTCCTCGACGAGGTCCTCCAGGGTCACGATGCCGGCGGTGCCGCCGTACTCGTCGACCACGAGTCCGATGTGGTGGCCTTCCTTGCGCATGTACTGCAGAGTGCGCAGCACGTGGTTGGTCTTGGGCAGGTACGGGATCGGGCGCACAATCTCGCCCAGGGTGCGCGGTGGGGCCTCGATCACCCCGTCACCGTCGGCGTCGGCCACCACGAGGTCGCGGATGTGCACGAAACCCAGGATGTCGTCGATGTCCTCCCCGGTGACGGGGTAGCGGGAGTGCGGCAGGGACAGGGCCGTGCGGTAGGCCTGGGTGACGGGCAGGGTGCCGTCCAGGAAGTGCACGTCGGTGCGCGGGCGCATGACTTCCACCAGACGCCGGTCTCCGGCCTCGAAGACGTCGGTGAGGATCGACCGCGACACCGGGCCGATGCCACGGGTGTCCACGACCATCTCCCGGATCTCGTCGGCGGAGACCTCCTCTGTGGCCGCGTGCGGGTCCCCGCCGAGCAGGCGGACCACCGTGTTGGTGGAGGCCGAGAGCAACCAGATCACCGGGCGCATCAGCTTCGCGAACAGGTTCAGCGGTGGGGCCAGGACCCGGGTGAACCCCACGGAGCGCTGCATGGCCAGACGCTTGGGCACCAGTTCCCCGAACACCAGGGAGAGGTAGGCGATCACCAGGGTCATCCCGATCAGCGCCACGGTCTGGGCCGCAGAAGCCGAGAGGCCGGCCTGCTCGATCAGCGGGGCGATGTCCGGGGCGATGGTCGAGGCCCCGTAGGCGGAGGAGAAGAACCCGGCCACGGTCACACCGATCTGCACGGCCGAGAGGAACAAGTTGGGATCCCGGACCAGGGCGGCGGTGCGGGCGCCCTGGCGGCCGGAGCGCTCGATCTTCTTGATCTGGCTCTCCCGCAGACTCACGATCGCCATCTCCGTGCCGGCGAAGACACCTCCGATCACCACGAAGGCGAGCACGAGCACAAGGTTGACGAGGGTGTCGGAGTCCATGGAATCCACGGTACCGGCCCGGTGATCAGGGGCACCGCCCTGCCGGGCCGAGGGCCCGGCAGGCGCTGGGCGCGTCAGGCGACCGCCCACCGCTCCCGGCCGAGAACCACCGGGATGTCGGTCTCCTCCACCGCCCCGACCAGCCCCCTCGGCAGCCCGCCTCCACGAGAACACCCACGGAGCGCTGCGCCCCTACGTCCCCGGCGCACCGACCTGTCGCTGCACGGACCCGCCGACGTGGCCCACGTGTTCCCGGACGCCAGCACCCGCCCCCGCAGGAGGCTGCCGCACGATCAGGTGACGTCCGACACGACGTGTCCGCGGGGTGGGCCCAGCCCAGGCCCGAGGTGCGGCCGCGCAGTCGTTGGTCGGTCCGTGGACGCCGGACGCAGGAGGAATCCGAGCTTCGACTGTACCTCTGGCCGGTCGGAAGCGAACCACGGTGCAGCAGGGGGTCGTCGACGTGCTTCATGGCCGTTCTGAGGCGGTGGGGCCGCGGGGAGATCACGGCGGGTGCTGCGGAGCACCGAGACGAAGAATGGTGGGCGGTGGAATGCGGCGTAAGCTGGAAGGTCAGGACCAGGGCGAACTACGGAGACGCACCCCGCTGAGCCGGGAGGTTTCCGAGGCCGAGACGTGACCTCCGGTCGTCATCACGACCACTGGAGACCTCATGACCCCTGATCCTTCTGTGCCCGAGTTGAGCGTGGCGTTCGCCCGTATCCAGGGCATGTTCTTGAGCCGGCAGCACGCGACCACAGCGGTGGACCAGCTCGCCGAGGTTGCTCGCGCCATGATCAGCAGTGCCGTCGGGGCCGGGGCCACACTGCTCGATGACAGCGGCCGGGCACGATCCACCGGGGCCACCGACGCCCTCACCGCCGCCGCCGACGCCCTGCAGTACGAGCTCGGAGACGGCCCGTGCCTGAGCGCCTGGGCCACCGCAGCAGTGGTGCGCATCGACGACACCGCCGACGAGATCCGCTGGCCGCAGTGGTGCGCGACCGCGCACGCCCAGGGCATCCGCTCGGTGCTGAGCACCCCACTGGTGCACGGGGACCGGAGGGTGGGGGCAATGAAGGTCTACGCCGGTGAGCCAGGCGCGTTCACCGCGGAGGATGAGGGAACTCTGGGCCTACTGGCCGGTGCGGTGGCAGTCCTGGTGGGCTGTGCTCAACCCACCGATGCTCCGCACCGGCTCAGCGCATCCGTGCAGTCGGCCCTGGCGGACCGGCAGGAGGTGGGGGTCGCGGTCGGGGTGCTCATGGAGCGTCACGGCACCGATGTCCAGGAGGCGCGGGCCGCGCTGCTGGCTGAGGCGGTGCTCCAGGACCGCCCCCTGGCCCACGTCGCCCGCCAGACCCTGGCCCGCCCGGCGGACCGGGAAGGGTAGGGCCCCGTCGTGGACGACGACGGGGTGGGGTCCGAGCAGGCTCAGCGTCTCCGCCGGGCGCTGGACGTGGCCGGCATCGGAGTAGGGGTGTTGTGGTTGCACTACTTCCGGCTCGGAGGGGAAGTGGGGGAGGTGGAGATCGACGCCTATCTCCACCACGCCCTCGGGATGCCGCGCTGGGAACGCGACCTGCTGGCCCGTGCGGCCAACGAGCTCATCGACCACGGGGCCGGTGGCCACGCCCCGTACTCCTGGGAGCTGCTCCACGGCGAGAGGAAGGAGACGGCCGACGGCCAAAAGAAGGAGACGGCCGACGGCGAAAGCAAGGAGACGGCCGACGGGGCAGGTGGGGCCGACGGCGACGGGGGCCCGGACGGCACTGCACCGTAGGGGGACGATCTCCCCGGAGCGGGCCCACCGTGCCGCCTCATCACTGGACGGACCGGGAGTATCCTGGAGTGCCAGGACAGTCATCGAGCGGATCATCCCCTGTGCTCCCAGCCGCCGGGGAACGTGGAGCGGGTCCGTGGGACCGGGGAGGTCACCGTGGAAATCGAGTTCTCGGGCACGGAGCTGACCACCGTCTTCGCCCGTATCCAGGGGATGCTGCTCAGCCAGGAGAGCGCGACGTCGGCGGTGGAGCAGTTGGCCCGAGTCGCCCAGGACGTGGTGGACTCCGCGATCGGGGCCGGGGCCTCGCTGATCAACGACCAGGGGCACACGATGTCCGCCGGCACCACGGATGCGGTCGCTCAGACCGCCGACACCTTGCAGTACGAACTCGGCGAGGGCCCGTGCCTGAGCGCGTGGGCCACCGAGGCCCTGCAACGGGTGGATGACACGGCCACCGAGACCCGGTGGCGGGGCTGGTGCGCGGGGGTTCTCCCGTTGGGGATCCGCTCGGCGATGAGCGCTCCGATGCTGTACAGGGACCACTGCATCGGGGCGCTGAAGGTCTACACCACCACCGCTGACGGGTTCACCGCCGCGGACGAGCGGCGGTTGAGCCTGCTGGCGGCGGCGGCCGCGACGCTGCTCGGTGCCGCGCAGACCTCCGAGGCCCCGCACCAGCTCAGCCAGGCCCTGCGCACGGCCCTGACGGACCGCGCCACGGTGGACGTGGCGACCGGGATCGTGATGGAACGCCGCGGTCTGGATCAGCACCACGCCCGGGTCGCGCTGCTGAAGACCTCCCGGGCCGAAGGGCGTCCCCTGCTCGAGATCGCCCGGGCGGTCCTGGACCCTTCCCTCGACACGAACTCCTAGCGGTGGTGGATGATGCCATGGCCCGCGAACAGGCCCGCCAGTTGCGCCAGGCCATCCGCCGTGCCGGGATCGCCCGGGAACAGTTGTGGTTGCACTATTTCAGCCTCGGTGGGGAGGCAGGGGAGACCGAGGTCGATGCCTATCTGCACCAGTCCTTCAGCCTGCCGCCCTTCCAGCGGGATCTGCTGGCCCATGCGGCCAATGAGCTGATCGCCCGGATCCCCCCGCCACAGGCCCCCTACGCCTCGGATCTCGTCGACGGTGACAACGCCGATGACGACAACCTGGGAGCGCAGTGAGCCTGCCCTCGGGCATCGTGGAGCAGGGCATCGGCGGATCTGCCGGACACGGGAACATGGGCTTCGATCAGGCGCCCACCGTGCCTGCCGCCACCTCGGTGACCGGAACCATGCCGGCTGACCGTCCCCGGCGCGGAGAGCCTGCCGATCATGGTTCGGGTCCGGGGTCCTTCAGAACGTGGTCGGCGGTCTGGGCGAGGGTCTGACGCTGGTCGCGGGCGGTGTCCAGCAGGCTGGTGCGGGCGGTGGCTTCCGGCAGGTTCCGGCGTTCCATCAGCACGCCCACGGCGCGTTCGATCCGATCCCGATCCGACACGGCCTCCTGCAAAGTGCTGGTGCCGCGCCGGATGCGGTCCACCCCGAGCAGCACCGCCACCGGGCCGGCGAGCAGACCCAGCAGGTGCTCCTCGTGGTCGGTGAAGGCGTGGGGCTCGGTGGCATAGACCTCCAGCGCTCCGATCTCGTGACCCTCGACCACCAGCGGAACGCTGAGCACCGAACGAAGGCCCCCCTCGGCCACCGCCCGGGCCCACACCGGCCACCGGGGATCCGTGGCGGTGTCGGCGACGTACTGCGGGCTCACGGTGTCCCAGGCGCGCAGGCACGGTCCGGCCCCGAGTTCGAACTGCAGCGCGTTGGCCGCCACCACCGCCTCATCGGTGGCCGCGGCCGTGGTGCACTGCCCGTCCTCGTCGACGAGGCTGATCCCCGCCCCGGCCGCCAAGGGGATCAGTTCCTGGGCCACCTCCACCAGCCGGTCCACGGCCTCGGCGGCGGTGGCCGCCTGCAGGACTACGCCCTGCACACGGGCCAGAGCGGGGTCGAGCCCGGCCAGGGGCGAATCCGGTTCCATCAGTACTCCTCCGACAAGCCCGTCAGCCCTGGAAGCGGCCTGCCCTCCGGGCAGGCCTCCCGCCTGCCGACACCACCATTGTCCTCCCAGGCCGTGGCGCCGACAGCACCGGGGCCGGACTTGGCCAAAGCACATCCCCACGTCGTCCGGCGGGCGGGCGATCCCGCGCCAGGTGGTAGGGGAAGATTCGTGGGGTCCGGCCGACAGGCGCCTGCCGGTGACGCCGCCGCAGCAGGGGTCCACGGTGCCGTGCACGACACCGGCTGACCCCTGATGTTCACCCGCGCACAGCTTCCCGGTCAGGGGCTGCCTCTCTACTGTTGAAGGCGGACGACCGATGGAGCGCGTCACCCCCCCGGACGGTCCCTTCCGGGAGAACTGCTGTCCAGGAGGTCACCCGCCATGAGCGTGTTGAGCACTTTCACCCAGGCCGACCCCGTGTGCGCAGCGGGATCGGCCTCCGAGAAGACCCCTGCCCGGCTGCGCCGCTACCGGATGCTCGCAGACCGGCCCGGCCTGAAGCTGCGCGCCGGCGAGCTGGTGCTGTGCATCGACTACGAGTACGCCCCGCACCAGGCGCTCGTGCCGGTGCGTTGCGAGGCCGATGACTACGCCCCCGGCGCGTTGCTGGCGCGGGCGGACGTGGAGTTCCTGGGACAGTCCGACGAGGTGTTCGGCGCCATGTCCTGGGGCAAGCCCGGGGGCCGGTCCTGATGTCCGCATCCGTCGATGCGGAGCGTGACGTGACGCGCCGCACCTGTGAGCTGCCATAAGGATGACCGTGTACGGGACTGTTCCCGGGATCGTGCGACGCGGATGCCGCCCACTGGGGTGCGCCACTCGTTGTTCCAGCGGGTCATGGATCAGTTCCTGCCGGCCTCGCGGTCCGGATCTGTTGGACGGCGCGTATGCCCAGGGTGCTGGGGCGCCCAGCAGCTGGCGCGGTCGTCGCTGGGGTCGTCAGTGGGGGAGCTGGCGGAGGAGATCCGGCGCGTCGTCATAGCGGTGTTCCTCGACGATCCGGCCTGTGGGCCCGAACCGGCAGAACAACGCCAGCGGGAACCGCACCCGGCGTCCGCTCGGCGGGAGATTCCCGGTGGCCGGCACGAGGGGACCGGCGTGAACTCCGGAGATCGTGATCTCCGCCGCCACGCAGTCCTGGTCGCCCACGATCCGCGTCAGCTCGGAGGTCACGTTGGGCACCGCGATCATGTAGGCCAAGGTGTCGTCCTGGACGGCTTTGCGCCCCTGCAGCGGCTCCCTGTAGGACGGGTGGCTGACGCAGGCGTCCTCTGCATACAGGGCGGCGACTCCGACGGCGTCGTGGGCGTTGAACGCCTCCGACCACTGCCTGATCACGTGCAGGCGTCCCCTGCCGCGGCCGAGCTCGTCACCGGCGCAGTCCGGTTCTCGTGGCCGGATGCATCACCCGCCCCCTGCTCCTGCGACCGTTCGAGCACGTCGTGCGTACACGTGGCCCTGCTCGGCCCTGCCGTACGTGGTCAGCCCTGCAGCTCCGCCCACAGGGCCCGGACCCGGTCGTCGAGCTCCTGCACGACGGCCTCGACCTGTTCCGGGCCTGCGTCCTGGAGGTCGGCCACGTCCCAGTGCTGGTGAACGGTGTGCTCGTAGACCGCCACGGCGTCCGGAGACCCGAAGGTGATCACCCGGTCGGCGGCGCGCACCACGTCATCGGTCACCGGCTTCGGATACACCTGCCCCGCCTCCACACCGCGCGCAGCCAGTGCCTCCAGCGCCCGGGGATCCACAGCAGGCCCGGGGAGGACTCCGGCCGAGCGCACCTCCACGGTGTCCTGGGCATAGTGAGCCAGCAGCGCCGCGGCGATCTGCGCCGGCCCGGTGTCGTGCACGCCGACGAACAACACCTGCACGACCCCTGAAGCGTCCCGGTCCTTGGCGTGGGCCAGGGCGGCCAGCCGGTTGTCGGCGAAGTGCCCGGCCATCGAGGCGAGATAGGTGCGCACCCTCGCCGTACGGGCCAGCGTCGCGTACGACTCGAAGACGACCCGTTCGACCAGCTCCGGAGGAAACACCCCCGCGTAGCGTTCGGCCAGATGCTCCACGGTGCGCGCCAGCACCCGGGTGTCCAGGGGCTGAGCCGCCTCGGCCGGAGCAGTGGGCTCGGTGGGCTCGCTCATGCCGGCTCCTGACGTGGGTCCGTCACGGTGCTGGCGGTGCTGTCCGGCCGCAGAGCCTGGGCCGGGGCCTCGATCTCGGCTGCGAACCCGGGGTCCCGGTCGGTGAGGTGTTCGGCGGCCCGGTGCAGTCCCCGCGGGTCCTGCAGATCGATCTCCTGCTCGGTCATGGCATCCCCCTGGGCTGACTGCCCATCACGGCTTCTCGTTCCGGCCGCCACGGCGACTCCGCTGCACGGAGCTGCCGGTGCGACATAGTCGTGGTGTGCCAGCACCTTGCGGCGACCCGCCACAATCCGGTTCCCCGTGACAACCGTTCCAGGACCACGAGGGGCGCAGGCGGGCTTCGCCCGATGGGCCCTGTCCTGGCACTGGCATCGTGCCGGCACAGTCCCAGTGTGCGTCCCGGTGATGACCTTCAGGTGACCACCGGATGGACAGAAAGTGACGCATGTCACGTGACTGGGACGAACAGTGGCACGTCGCGGGTGCCATACCCGTCGAGTGTGGGAATGTCAGCGACCACCGCTGGGCGGCCCCCATGGTGGTCGGGTGGATCGGCATCCAGTGCGCGACGCCGAGAGGGGTCACGGTCGGCACGTGGTCCGACAGCGGCCGTCGAGCCGCGGGAGTTGCTCGACCGTTCCAGGTTCAATCCGGCCAGGACGGCCTGCGTTCCGCGGCGCGACGACCCGTTGCGTCGAACCGTCCGGATGACCGCCTGGCTTGCTGCTCAGGGCTGCTGACCCTCGCGCTTTCCACTCTGTCCCCCGTCCCGGTCCTCGTGACCGCTGCTGCTGGTCACCGGGCACTGAGCCACGAACCCTTCGACGGAGAACCGGGGAGTGCCGTGCACGTCGAGGGGGAGCTCGGGGCTGAACCAGAACGGCTGTGGCCGGCGATGACGACGCGCGAAGGACTCGCCGCGCGGGTAGGGGGCGTGGGCGGTGAGCTGCACGACGGGGGAGGCGTCAGCGTCACCGACAACGCCTCGGGTCGGATCCGGCGGTGTGGGCCGAAGGTGGCCGCGCGGACCGACTGGGGCTCCGAAGGGTCCCACTCCGTGGTGGAGGGGCGGCTCTCCCCGACCAGCACGGGCCCGGCGCTGACCCTGGTGCACACGACGCCCGATGGCCGGGACGAGCACTGGGACACCTGCAGAAGCGCGCAGCGGCCCCGGTCGCTGCTGCCTCCGGGGGGCAGGCCCCGCGGTGACCCTGTCCCCGACCCCTGGCACATTGGTAACCGGTTGGTTACCATAAGTGTCGTGGACGTGTTCATGGCCCTGGGGGACCCGGTGCGGCGTGACCTGCTGCGGCGACTGGCCGAGGGATCGGCGCGGGTGGTCGACCTCGCGGCCGATCACGACATCAGTCGCCCGGCGGTCAGCAGGCACCTGAAGGTGCTCGGTGACGCGGGCCTGGTGGCCGGGACCACGCGGGGCCGTGAACGCCACTACGTGCTGGTGCCCTCCGCCCTGGAACCGGTCGCCACCCTTCTGGAGGAGCTCAGCGACCGGACGCCACGGATCCCGGAGCACGTCCTGGACGGTTTGGACCTCGAGGTCCGCCGCACCACCCGTGACCGCGCCGTTGACCGGCAGGCCCGGCAGCCGCGCACCGAGAGGAAGGATGCAGGATGACGACACCACAGGCCACCGGCCGGCCCGAGACCCGCGAGGACGGTGACTGGATCGTGCTCACCCGCCACTTCGACGCCCCCGTCGAGGACGTGTGGGCCGCCGTCACGGAGTCCGATCGCCTCGGGCGCTGGATCGGCACCTGGACCGGCGACCCGGCCTCCGGCAGCGTCACCTTCCGGATGACCGCCGAGGACGGCATGCCGGAGGAGGTGCACCACATCGAGGCCTGCGAGCCCCCGCGGCTGCTGCGCACGCGCGCACGCGGCGAGGGCCTCGATGGGCAGGACCACGACTGGAGGGTGGAGATCCGCCTCACCGAGGACGGTGGCGGCACGACGCTGCACTTCGGCCAGATCCTGCCGAAACCGGAGTGGGCGCACAACATCGGGCCCGGCTGGGACTACTACCTGGACCGGCTCGTGGCGGCCGAGACGGGCGGGGACGTCGCCGCGATCGACTTCGAGCGCGACTACTACCCCGCCCTGGTCCCGGCATACGAGCAACGCTTCCCGGCCGCGCCCGAGCAGCCGTGACCGGCCGACGTGCGGTCACGGGTCCGGCCGCAGGCCACGGGCTGCCCGATCAGCTGCCGGTCCGTCCGTGGCCGACGGCCGGCTGAGCGGCGCAAGGTGGACCGCTGGACCGGTGGTCCGGTGAGGTGCCGGCAAGCGGATCATCGTCACGGACGCGTGAGGCCGGTGGGCCTGGTCGTGTGAGGGACGTGGTGGCCTGCTCGGTGCGGTCCGTGCTGGTGTCGGCAGGGGTCGTCCATTGCGCCCGGAGCACCAGGTTCCGGGCGGAGGCGCCATCCGGGTGCAGGCGGCGGAGAAGCCTCTACGGTTCAGGCCGGAACGGGACTGTTCTTCTGCCGGTGGCGCAGGTCGACGACGCCCACGGCCAGGGCACTGAGCAGGATCAGCCCGATCAGCCCGAATCCGACGACGATGGCCTGAGCCCAGTCCGCTCGGGGCAGCACGGTGAAGGACACCGCCGTGATGACGGCGATGCCGATGGAGGTGCCGATGCGCTGACCGGTCTGCATGATCCCACCGGAACTGCCGGCGTACTCCAGGGGGACCTCGGCCAGGGTGAGGGTCTGGTTGGGGCTCACCACCGCACCCTGCCCCAGCCCGACGAAGGTGAGGGTGGCCAGGAGCCACCACTCGCTGCCGATCCCGCGGTCCTCCAGGGCGATGACGAGCACGCTCAGTGCGAGGCCGAGCAGCACACTGAGCATCCCGCCCACCACGACCTTCCGGCCGAGACGGAGCACGTGCCGGCCGGCCCAGTTGGCTGCGAACGCGCTGGCGACGGCGTTGGGCAGTCCGATCAGGCCGCTCTCCAGCGCGGTGTGTCCGAGCCCCTGCTGCATGTACAGGGCGAGGAGCACCCACACACTGGTGACACCGAGGAAGTAGAGCCCGATCAGGGTCGTTCCGTTGGAGAAGCTGCGGACCCGGAAGATCGCCAGGTCGACCATCGGACTGTGGCCGCCGGCCTTGTACCGGCGCTCCCACAGCGTCCACGTCATGAGCAGTGCAGCACCGACCGGCAACAGCGCCCACAGCCAGGCCGATGCCGCAGCCCGCGCCTCGATGAACGGCAGCAGGAGGGCCAGGATCGCCGAACCCAGCAGGAGAGCGCCGACGGGATCCAGTTTCCGCAGTGCCTCCCCGGCCGTTCTGCCGTGCTGCGGATTCAGCAGTGGCCGGGGGAACCACACGAACGCCAGCACCAGGGCGAGCAGACCCACGGGCACGTTGACGAAGAAGATCCACCGCCATCCGTCCGCAGGGCCACCGAGGTGGATGAGCAGTCCGCCGAGCAACGGGCCGACTCCCACCGAGATGCCCACCACGCTGCCGAACATGCCGAAGGCCTTGCCCCGCTCCGGTCCGCGGAAGTACTGCTGGATCATGCCCACACCCTGCGGATTGAGCAACCCGGAGCCCAGGCCCTGCACGAACCGGGCAACGGTGAGCACCACCGGGTCGGTGGCGAACCCGGCCGCCATCGACGCGAGGGTGAAGACGGCCACCCCCAGGATGAACAGGAAGCCGCGGCCGAAGATGTCCCCGGCCCGCCCGGCCGCCACCAGCACCACGCCGAAGGTGAGTGCGTACCCGGAGAGGACCCACTGGATCTGGGCCTGGCTGGCGCCCAGCCCCTCCTGGATCGAGGGCAGACTCACGTTCACGATGCTCACCCCCACCAGCGACATGAAGATCGCCACGAGCAGCACCGCCAGGATCCGCCAACGCTCCGGGCCGGACTCCTGCGCTCCGGGCTGGTCCTGCGCTGACGAGGTGTCGCGGCCCGGTGCGTCACGGGCCGCTCCTCCCACCGGCCCCGCACCAGGGCATCGCGCCTCGTCGGCGGCAGCGCAGGAGTCCGAGCGCCCGTGACGGTCCATCCCGCAACCACAGTCCTTCCGGCAGTACTTCACTGAGCAGAGAGCTTTCCCAGGGTAGACCCCCGGTCCGGAACGGCTCGCCGTCGTACCGCCGCCGGGGCGAGGACCCGGTCGCTGCGGGGCGGAGGTGCTGTGGTGGGCGGGGCCTCTGCCAGACAGGCATGGACGCCTCCACCGTCCCGACCCGGACGGCGCTTCTGATCCGGAAGACGTCGCAGCGGGATCGCGACGGCAGCACGGACAGGCTGGTCCGGTGCCGGCCGCGGTCGGGGCATCGGGCAGGCCGTGCCCCGTTCCCGCCGACTCCCGAGGCCGCGGCGCCCTCGCCCTCAGCACCAGGTGCGGCCCTGCTCAGCGCAGCATGCCGGACTCCGTGCGTCGATTACCGGACAGTGCCGCTCATGCGGATCTCCGGTCGAAGGTCAGGTGGGTGACCCCGCTGGGCGCCGAGACGGCCTCGATCTCGTACTCCTCCTCCAGCGCCTCCAGCCCGTCCCACACCCGCACGCCACGGCCGAGCACGATCGGCACCTGGACCACGTGCATGTGGTCGACCAGGCCCGCGGCGAGGAAGTCGCGCACGACGGTCGGGCCGCCTCCGACGCGGACGTCCTGTCCCTCGGCCGCCTCCCGGGCGGCGTCGAGCGCCGCGGCCGGTGCGGCGTCGAGGAAGTGGAAGGTGGTGCCGCCCTCCATCTCGATCGAGGGGCGCGGGCGGTGGGTCAGCACGAAGGCCGGCGTGTGGAACGGGGGATTCGGGCCCCACCACCCCCTCCAGTCGGCGTCGTCCTGCCAGCCCGGTGGGCCGAACTTGCCCGCACCCATGATCTCGGCGCCGATGCCCGGCTCGTGCTGCTGGGCGAACGTGTCGTCGACGCCGGTGGTGCCGCCCTGGCGTCCCAGGATCGGGGCGCCGAAGCGGGTGGCGAACATCCACTCGTGCAGCCGTTGGCCGGCGTGCCCCATGGGCGCGTCGAGTGACTGGCCCTCGCCGGTCGCGAAACCGTCCAGGGACATGGAGAGGTTGTGAATGCGGGTCCGTGTCATCTGCTCGCTCCGTCTGCTCGGCTTCGGGTGTGTCGGGGACTGCTGCAGGCCAGATCAGCCGAGTTTATGAGGCGCGGTCAGGCGTCGGAGGGCATGACGTTATGGGTACGGGCCCTGGTGCCCGGTCTCGGCAGGCCCGAGCTCCTGTCCGCACTGCAGTCCGACCAGCACGAGGAGGACGATCCACCCGGTGGCCCGTCAGTGTCCCGCCGGCCGATCACGACGGGCCGGAACGCCGGGTGCGCCAGGCACTTCTCGCCCCCGCCGGCCGGCACGCTGTCGTCGCCGCGGGGAACCGGCTCGCCGGCGTCGAGGACCCGCTGGGTGCGCCCGCCCGACAGCGCTGCGGGCCCTTTCCCTCATCGTGCACTCGCCGACGAGGGCGTCGTGGTCCTTCCGGCGCAGCTGCACATCGCGCAGGGTCCCCTCGTCCCGGCCCGGCAGCCGCTCGACTGTCCCTGCGGGCCCTCCAGTGCTTCGGGGACCGAGGCCGCCGTCGGCACCACCGACTCCGCCACGTCTTCGGCCAGGGACCGTAGCGGGACTCCAGCGGCCGCTGCGACGTGCGGCGATGGCTGGTGGCACACGGTGATCACCGGCTTCTCGAGGACGAGCTGGGCTCTGGCGTTCACGGTCCGGTGCCGCCGACCGCCGCCCTTCGCAGTGCGCCGTGCAGCATCAGCGCCACCCCGCTGAGCAGCGAGACCGCCGCGGTGAGGACGAGCAGCGCCCCCAGTCCCAGGGCAGGGATCGCCGCACCGGCCAGGGCCGGTGCGGCGACCGAGCTGAAGGCCCCCACCACCAGGCAGGCCGTGAACGCTGCGCCTGCGCGGCCGGGCACCAGCTCTGCGGTCCAGACCGCGAGCACCGCCGATCCCGTCATGTACCCCACGCCGAAGATGCCTGCCGAGGCGGCCGTCGCGGTCAGGGAGTCCCCGGCCAGACCGAGGAGCGCCAGCGCCACGCCGACCGTTCCGAGGCACAGCGCGGCGACCCGCAGACTGCCCACGCGCTGCGCGAAGGTCCCGGCCGCCACGCCCACCATGCCGGTGAGCCCGATGGCGGCATAGAGGGCCGGGACGGCCCCCGCCGGGAGGGTGCCGCGGTCGAGGACGTCGGCGGCGTAGGTGAAGTAGACGACGACCACCGCGAAGTAGACGACGGAATAGGCCCCCGGAACCCGCAGCGCTCTGGCCAGCGAGGAGGCACCGGGCTGTCCGTCCGGGCGTGAGGCCGGCTCGGTGCGCGGCACCAGGCGGAGGTTCACGACCGCGGCGGCCACGGCGGCCAGGGCGATGCCGGCCCAGACCAGACGCCACGAGCCCAGCGCGGCGAACACGGCCAGGCCGCCCAGCAGCACCAGTCCGCCGCTGGTGCCGGTCGTGATGATCGCCAACGCTCTGGGCTGCTGCCGCAAGGACACCGCACGGGTCACGATGTCGGAGTAGGGGGCCCAGACCCAGCCGCCCGCGCTGCCGGCCAGGACGACACCGACGGCGAGCAGCCACGGGGACTGCGCCACCGTCACGATCACCGACCCCAGCACCCCGCAGACCCCGCCCACGGTCGTCGGAGCCCGTGAACCGTGACGAGCGGCGAGCGGGCCCGCGAGCAGCAGGCCGGCCAGGTAGCCCGCGAACGTTGCGCTCGCGATGAGGCCGAGCACCAGCTCGGAGAGCCCCAGGTCTTCCCGGATGTCGGGCAGCGTCAGACCGTAGGCGTACCGGGCCATGCCGAAGGCGACCCCGACCACCGCCGCCCCGGCCAGACCGATCCGGCTGCCCGCTGAGAGTGTCATGGATGTCCCTTCATGGCGCGGTGTGCACCGGAGCCGCTGCCGGCCCCCGTGAGTGCGACGGCACGATGCGCTCGGCCCGGGTGCTCATCGGTGTCCGGCGGCACGGGAACCGGACAGCAGCTCGTACCCTCCGCCCGAGCGCGAGGCCGCCCCGATGGCTCGTCAGGGCTCCGGGGTGGCGCCGGACCGCACGACACCCTCGAAGGCACAGAGCCGATGAGCCCGGAGACGACCGGGCCGATCGGAAAGGCCTCGGCGGAACGGGGGGCAGAAGCACGTAGCGGAAGCGCGCCGGCCCGTGGGTGCGGCGGAGCAGCGCCGTGCCGCTGAGCGCCCGAGCTCGCATCGCACCCGTCCGACGTTTCGCCGTTGATAACGCTCGTTACGATACACCAGAACGGACGTTCTGACACGGTGGTCCCTACACTGAAGTGGTGACCACGGCTCAGCGCACTCCCGCGCGCGCACGGCTGCTCCAGGCAGCCGATCGCGTGCTGTTCGACCGTGGCATCCGGGCCACCCCCGTCGATGAGCTGCTGCGCCAGGCGGAGGTCTCCGCGGCCACCCTGTACACGCACTTCGGCAGCAAGGACGCCCTCGTGGCCGAGGCGCTGCGGGTCCGGCTCGCGGACTGGCGGGCGGTCTGGGACCAGCACGTGGTGGCGGCCGACAACGACCTGGCGCGGCTGCTCGCGGTGTTCGACGCACTGGCCTCCTACCGGGGCGACCAGCGCCACCCGGCACGCTGGTGCGCCTTCCTGGCTGCCGCCACCGAGCTTCCCGAGGCACCGGAGGAGATCGGCGACGTCCTGGCCGGCGACACCGCCCTGCTCGCCGAACGCCTCCTGCACCTGTCCCGCCCTCTCGCCGGAGTGCGCGCCCAGGATCTGGCCGATGAGGTGCTCCTGGCCTACAGCGGCACCCTGACCGGTTTCCTCCGCGGGCGCCCCCCATCGCCCATCGACGTCGGCCGCCGTCTGGCCCACTCCGCGGTTCAGGCCCACCTCCGCGACTGACGCCTCGTCCGCGATGCGCGGCGCCGGGCCGGTGCGGAACGCAGCGCTCGGGCCGCCCCGCGGTCGGTCGCCACGGCACGTGGACCGGCGCTGAAGCCTGCGGTCGACGTCGATGGGCGATGGGGCCCGCCCGCACCGTGCGGGCGGCCCCCGGTTCATCGGGCTTCGACGGTGCCCATCATGCCCTGGTCCTCGTGGTCGAGGATGTGGCAGTGATAGACGGTTCTCCCCGGGAAGTCGTCGAAGGCGATGAGGACTTTCACCTGGCTGCGGGCGGGAACGTTCACCACGTCCAGCCACCGGGGTGCGAGGACGTCCCTGTCCCCGTCCTGGACGACCTGCATGGGCCACACATGCAGGTGGACGGGGTGGTCCATGGGGCTGGAGTTGACCAGGGTCCACTCCTCCACGGTCCCGGCCGTCACCGGGGTGTCGACCCGGGCGGGGTCGAACTCCTGGCCGTTGATGGTGAAGCCCATCCCGGTGGTGTCCTCGTCACCGCCCGTCATCGCTCCGCGGCCGCCCATGGTCCCGGACATGCCCATGGCGAAGTCCAGGGTGCGGCGGGCGGTGATCGGCTCTCCGCGCAGATCTCGCAGGGCCTGGCCTGCGGGCACAGGCGTGGGCGTCCGGCCGGGATCCCCGGACACGTCCAGAGTGAGCAGCTCGGTCGGTTCGTCGTCGCCGGGCTCGTTGCCGCTCATCCTGCCGCGGCCCATCATGGCGCCCATGCCTCCGCGGTCCACCGGTGCGGTGATCAGGGCCGAGGAGCCTTCGGTGGTTTCCACGAGAAGTTCGATGCGGTTGCCGGGCGTGATGAGTGCTTCGGTGATCTCCTCGGGGACCGGCAGCCGGCCGAGGTCCCGGCTGAGCAGCCGGACGTGCTGGCCCTCCAGCTGGAGCCGGAGGTACCGGGAGGGGCAGGCGTTGATGATCCGCCACCGCTCCCGTTCCCCCGGGGCGGCGGTGATCTGCGGGCGGACCTGGCCATTGACGAGCACGACCTCGCCTTCCCGGCCCGTCATCTGCTGCATCGGGGAGACGTCGGCGAGGTGGCCGGCGGCGTCCAGGGTCAGGTCCGAGACCACCATGACCCGTTCCCGGGTGACCGGGACCGGTTCGGGGTCCTCCACGACGATGGCCCCGTAGAGTCCGGCGGCGACCTGGTCGGCCACGTGGCCGTGGCGGTGCGGGTGGTACCAGTAGGTGCCCGGCGGGTGGTCGGCGGGCAGGACGAACTCGTAGTCGAAGGACTCGCCGGGGTCGATGCTCAGGAACGGGTTGTCGCCGTTGCCTTCCGGGGAGACGTGCAGTCCGTGCACGTGCAGGTTCGTCGGGGTCTCCATCCGGTTGTGCATCGCCACCCGGACCGTGTCTCCAGGGGCCACACGCAGGGTCGGTCCGGGCAGGGAGCCGTCGAAGGCCTGGAGGGAGGCTTCCCGTCCGCCGATCTGGATCCGTGCCGGGGCGGCGGTCAGCTCGAGCTCCAGGATGCGGTCGCGGCTGGTCAGCACCTGCGGTTCGATCAGCTCCTCGCCACCGGTGTACCCGGTTCCGCCGGTGGTGGTCCACCACAGCCCGGTCCCACCCACGACCGTGGCCCCGGCCCCGGCCGCACCCAGTGCCAGCAGCTGCCGGCGCGTCAGCGGGCTCACCGGCCGTCCTCCTTCAGGGCCCGGAGTCGCTCGCGGTACGCGTCGGTGCTCAGCTCGCCGCGGGTGCGGCGCTCTTCGAGGATCGTCGGCCCCCGGCCACCCCCGGAGCCCGTGCCACGGCCGGAGTCGCATCCGTTGATGTGCGCGGACGGGCCGGAGAAGGCCTGCCCCAGTACGACCACCCCCACGAACCACCGCAGCCCGAAGATCCACATCGGTCCCGTACCACCGCCGTTCACCATCATCGTGCTCCCTGTCTCTCGTCGTGCATGGTCAGCTCGCTGGTGGTCCGTGGGTCTCGTCGCAGCCGGGCAGATCGGTCCTGCCCTCTCGCGTCCCGGGGTGTCCACGACGGGGGCGAGCCGGAGGTCGCCGTCGCTGTCCTCCAGGGGGCCGGAGGAGAGCCGGAAGGTTCGTCCGTGCGCGCCGCTGCGGCAATCATCCAGGCCAGGGCGAAAAAGGCGATCACGGCGATCCCGAGGAAGTTCAGGTCCACTGCGGTGACCGCTTCCAGGAACCCGCCGGTGGGCTGGACCAGTTCGGCGGTCACCGAGAGCAGGCCGGTCCCGCCGATGAGGAAGGCGATGACGACGGACACGCCGGTGACGATGATGTTGTAGTCGAGACTGCGCCGGGCGTCGCCGGTGGCCCGGCTGTAGATGCGGGCCATCATCAGCCCGTCGGCGCTGTCGAAAGCGGTCATGCCGGCGGTGAACAGCACCGGCAGCACCATCGCGGCGTACCAGGGCAGGGACGGGGCCAGGGTCCCGGCCAGCACGAACAGGCTGATGGAGGCGGCGGTGTCCAGGCCCAGGCCGAAGAGGAATCCGACCGGGTACATCTTCACGGGGCGGTCCACCGTGCGGGTGAGCGGGTGCAGCACCCGGTGCAGCACCCCGCGCCGGTTCAGGTGGGTGTGGAACTGGTGCTCGTCGACCGGGCCGCCGCCGGTGGTCCGGCGCAGCCGGTGCAGGGACCGCAGCGCCGGGAGGTTCAGCGCCCCGGCGGTGAGCAGGAACAGCCCGGAAACGGTCCCGCCCCAGATCCCGGCGGCCTGGCGCAGCGTGGAGTCCTCCTCGGCCAGGCCCTTCGTGAAGGTCTCCACGCCCAGGGCCAGCAGGGCCACGGAGGCCACCACCACGGAGGAGTGTCCCAGGGCGAACCAGAACCCGGTGGTCACGGTGGTGCGCCCGCGGGTGAGGAACTGGCGGGTGGCGTTGTCGATGGCGGCGATGTGGTCGGCGTCGAAGGCGTGGCGCACCCCCAGGGCGTAGGCGCCCACGGTCAGCCCGAGCAGGACCCCGGCGTTGGCTCCGGCGGCGGCCTGGGCCGGGAGCAACCAGGCGAACACTGCTCCCCACCCGGCCACGTGCAGACCCAGGACGGTGGCTCCCATGCCGGTGAGGCTGCGGACCTGCCCCCGGGATCGGGTCTCTGTGGTGCGGGTTTCCATGCGGGACCTCTCCTGGGAGACGGGTGCGGGAACGTGCGGATCGAATGGACAACGGGGGCGGACAGAAGGCTCTCTGACCGCCCCCGCGTCCTGTTGTGAGTGCTCGAGAACTGACTGGGCGGTCAGCCGTCCATGGGCAGGCCGGCGTCGGCGGCCTCGGCGAACATCGCGTCGATGTGCACCGGGTCCTTGTCGGCGCGCTCGAGGAGGGAGGCGGCGACCCCGGAGCGGTACCCGGAGCCGCAGTGGACCCACAGCCGTCCGGCAGGCACCTCGTCCATGCGGGCCAGCAGCTCGTGCAGCGGGATGTTGACCGCGCCGGCGATGTGGGAGTCCTCGTACTCCTCGGTGCGGCGCACGTCCAGGATGGTCTCGTCGGCCGGGCGGTCCGTGAGCACCTCGGCCCAGCCCACCCGGGGGTAGGAGGACACGGCCGCCCCGGGGGCGAGCCGGTCCGGGTCCTCGCCCAGTGCCGCGTCGGGGGAGTCGATGCCGATGCGGGACAGGTCGCGGATCGCATTCTCGACGTCCTCGCGGGAACCGACCAGGGTCAGCTTCCGGTCGTAGGGGAAGACCCAGCCGAGGAAGGTGGTGAAGCTTCCCCCGTCGCCGTACTCGAAGCTGATCGTGCCCTTGAGGTGGCTGGAGGAGTAGGCCACGCGGTGACGCAGGTCCACCACCCACTCCCCGTCCTGCAGGCGGGTCGTGAGCTCCTCGGGGTCCAGGGAGTCGGGCACCTCGAGGTCGGGTGCGGTGGGGCCGGCGGCGTTGGCCGGGCCCATGTGCACGTAGTAGTTGGGGTAGGCGCTCAGGTTCGCGATGAGCTCGGCGACGAAGTGCTCCTCGTCGGGGTCGGTGTAGACGTGGTTCACCTGGAACTGCTCGCCCAGGGTGGACTCGTCCGCGCCGGTGGCGGGGCCGGAGGAGCAGAAGGAGCCGAACCCGTGGGTGGGGTACAGGGCGGCCTGTTCCTGGGCCTCGGCCGCGAGGCGGCGGGCGGACGCGTACTGGTCGTGGGTCAGGCCCGTCGTGTGCTCGGAGCCCAGCAGATCGGTGCGGCCCACGGAGCCGTAGAGGACGCTGCCACCGGAGAACACGGCCTGCTCCTCACCGTGGGTCACGACGAAGGAGAGGTGGTGGTGGGTGTGGCCGGGTGTGGCCACGGCCTTCACGGTCAGCTCGCCGACCTGGACGGTTTCCCCGTCGGTGATCGGGGTGCGCTCGAAGGAGACGTCGTCGGCGGCGTTGACGAGGTAGGCGGCCCCGTGCTTGCGGGCGTAGACGAGTCCGCCGGTGATGTAGTCGTTGTGGATGTGGGTCTCGGCCACGTGGGTGACCCGGACCTCGGCCTGCTCGGCGGTGGCCTCGACGCGGTCGATGTCGCGCTGGGCGTCGATGACCAGGGCCACCTGCCCGTCGTGGACGAGGTAGCTGCGGTCCCCGAGCTGGGGGGTGTCGATGACGGTGACGTCCATGATGTGTTCCTTCTGGGTGGTGCCCGCGGTGCGCCGCGGGGCGGGGTGGCGGTCTCGAGGGGTGGTGGGCGGCAGTGTTGCGGAGGTGCGGGCGGCGGTGGAAGCGGTGTCCCGGTGACGCCCGTCGCGGGTCAGGCGGTGCGGGGGGCGCGCAGCGGGCACTTCGGGACGGCGAACCAGCAGACCGCGGCGGCCACGCCGCCGGCCGCGGCGGTGACTCCGACGGCGAGCCCGGCCGCGCCGGGCAGCTCCTGCACGAGGACGAAGACACCCATGAGCAGGACGAGGACGCCGAAGCCCTGGCGCAGCGTGGCCTCGGGGATGCGGCCGGCCAGCCGTGCCCCGGCGAACGAGCCGGCGACCGCGGCGACGGTCACCGCACCCACGAGACCCCAGGCCAGGGAGACCGTGGTGAGGTAGCCGGCCAGGCCGGCGAAGGACTTCATGGCGATGACCACCAGGGAGGTGCCCACCGCCACGGGCATGGGCAGCCCGCCCAGCAGGGCCAGGGCCGGGACGACGAGGAAGCCGCCGCCGGCCCCCACCAGACCGGTGACCAGACCCACGACCAGGCCCTCGGCGACGACCTTGCCCAGCGGCAGCTCGTCCTCGTGGGTCTCGGTGGTGCTGTTCCTGCGGCCGCGGAGCATGGCGAGGGAGGTGGCGAGCATCATCAGGGCGAAGGCGATCATCAGCACGGTGCCGGGAAGGTTTCCCCCGGCCAGGCCCCCGAGGAAGGCTCCGGCCATGCCGGCGGCGCCGAAGACGAGGCCGGTGCGCCACTTCACCCGTCCCCTGCGGGCGTGCGCGACGGCGCTGACGGCCGAGGTCACCCCGACCACGAACAGGGAGGCGGCGATGGCCTCCTTGGGGTCCAGGCCGGCGACATAGGTGAGGATCGGGACGGTCAGGATGGACCCGCCCCCGCCGAGCAGGCCCAGGGAGAGGCCGATCACCACCGACAGCAGCAGGGTCAGCACGAGCGTGAGAGTCATGAGGGGTGTCCTTGTCCTGGCGAAACGGGGGGAATGATGTCCGCGGCGACCTCGGGGGCCTCCCGGGGATCAAGGATCTGGTTCTGGGCCCAGGGGCTCTCGGCGTCGGTGCTGGTGATCTCTGACATGGCTGCTCCCTCGGGTGCTCGACGGTGCGGGGCGGGCTGGGGTGCCCGAGGCCGGCCGGGGCGCCTACGGCCTTCGGCCGGTCCCGGGCAGGCCCGGTGGGGCTCAGGCGCCGTCAGCGGGGATCTGCCGGATGGCCCCGGTGGCCGTGGGCTCCTCGGCCGTCCTGTTCCACGGCATGGCGGCCAGGGCCTTGCCCATGGCGCAGGTGTTGGAGGCGGCCGAGAACGTCAGGCCGGTGCCGACGACCCCGGCCAGGGTGCGCAGCCTCGGGGAGACGAACCGGCCCCCCACCAGCCCGGTCAGCACCAGGGAACCGGCGACCATGCGCACCTGGCGCTCCAGGTCCCAGCGCTGGGCCCCGCGCACGACGTCGCCGCCGGCGTCGGCAAAACCGGGGGCTCCACCGGTGAGCACGTGGGCGGTGTCGACCCCGACGCCGGCCAGCTTCTGGCGGGCCTGTTCGGCGCGGACCCCGGACCGGCACACCAGCACGACCCGCTCGCCCAGGCGGGCGGCCAGATCGGCGGTGTGCTCGGAGAGCAGGGGCAGGGGCACGTTGTAGGAACCGCGGATGTGCAGGGACTCGAACTCGGCCGCGGAACGGACGTCGATGACCACCAGGTCCTCGTGCTGGGCCATCCACCGGCGCAGGGTCTGGGGGTCGAGGGTGGCCACGGTGGTGTCGGCGGAAGTCATGGGGATCCTTTCGGAAGGGCTCACGGGAGCGGGTGTGCACCTAGTATTGCTTATACCCCATAGGGTATGCAAGACACCCCCGGGGGTATGCCGTGACGGCACCCCGGGCTCGTCCGGAGCCCCGCGCAACGGGGCGCCGTCGACCCCATCCTCGTGATCATCCGGCCCTGAACGGGCTCGAGGCCCACTGGAAGCGGTGGTGCGCACGATCGGGGAACGACCGGACGGCAAGGACGTGGTCACCCGGCTCTCGACGGTGTCCGAGGCCCCGGACCGCGCCCGCTTCGCGATCATCGCCAGCGGGCCCGAGCAGCGCCGGACCGACCCGGACGAGACCCCGGACACGGACGACCGGGAGAAGCTGTTCCTTGCCCCGGCCTGACCTCGGGGGTCTGACGCCTCGATGTCGTCCACAGTGCATCCGGAGGAGCCGTCCATGACCAGCACCCGCGCGGTCACCGTCCCCTGCGCTCGGACCAGGCGGGGGAGCGCACCCGTGCCGCGCCGGCCGACCAGGGCTGCGGCATCCGCACGGGGATCGACGTCACGGCCGGCTTCGCCACCGTCTGGCCGACGAGCCGCGGCTCGGCGAAGCCGGCCCGCGCCCGGCTGAACTCCCTGCCACCGCGGCCACACCACGACTGTCGCGTGCTGGGTCCAGCGGACGCCGCCCGGGACCTGTGGGGGCCGGGCGTCGGCGGGGTCCCGTTGTCGTCACAATCGGCCTGGTCCTGGATCGCGCGGCGGCTCGCCTGCCTACGCTGGGAACACGCCTGAGGAGGGGGCAGGGATGCGGATTCTCGTGGGACACGCCAGCGCGCACGGATCGACCGCGGAGATCGCCCAGCGGATCGCCGACGTGCTGCGGGGCGAGGGCAGGTCGGTCGATGTGGGGCCCGTGGGGCAGATCGGGGGCCCCGGTGGATATGACGCCGTGGTGCTGGGCAGTGCCGTCCACAGCCAGGCCTGGTTGCCGGAGGCCACCGAGTTCGTCCACCGGCACCGGGACGAGCTGGTGTCCCGTCCGGTGTGGTTGTTCAGCGTGGGAATGTCCGCTGCCCTGCCGCGTGCCGTCCGCGGGGCAGCACGGGCGGGACAGAACCGGCGTCTGGCCGAGGTCCTGCGGGACGTGGTGCGCCCGCGCGGGCACCTGCTGGTGTCCGGGGCCACCAGGGCGTCAGACTTTCCCCCCTGGGTCAGCCTGCTGTTCCGGGGCGTCGGAGCCCACTTCGGGGACCACCGCGACTGGGCGGAGATCGAGGCCTGGGCTCGACAGATCGCCCAGGAGCTGGATGCGCGATCGGTCGCAGGAGGTCCCTGAGCTGATGCGCGCCGAACCCCGAGACCGTACCTGCCACGGCGGGGACGTGGACCCCGATGGTCCGGCCCGCCCGGTGCTGTGGTTGTGCGCCGGGATCGCAGCGCTGGCGGGCATCGCCGCTGTCCTGGGTCTGCTGCAGCAGGGCGGTTCGGGCCCGTTCCCGGCCGAGACGGTCCGGGGCCAGGTGGTCGAGCTGTCAGGGCGGGGGCTGTACCGCTACGACACCGTCTTCACCGCCGCGGGCAGCAGGGGAACGGACCTGGTGACCCTGGTCGCCGGGATTCCCCTGCTCGCGGGGGCCGCGGTGGGGTCGTGGCGCGGCAGCGCACGGTCCGGGCTGGTGCTGCTGGGGACCCTGGGGTACTTCCTCTACGTCTATGCCGGCTACGCGCTGGGCGCGATCGCCTACAACGAGCTGTTCCTGCTCTACGTGGTGCTCTTCTCGGCCGCCCTGTACGCCTTCGTGCTGGTCTGTGCGGCCTTCTTCCGGCAGGACCCGGCCGGGCTGTTCCCGGCGGGGACGCCGCGGCGGGGACCGGCGGCGCTGATGTTCGCCAGTGCCGTGGTGCTGCTGGTGGTCTGGGGGGCACCGTTGGTGTCAGCCGCGCTCGCCGGCACGTCCCCGGCGGGCCTGGGCCCGTACTCGACCGAGTTCACCGAGGCGCTGGACCTGGCGGTGATCACTCCTGCCGCCGTCTGGGCCGGGGTGCTGATCCTGCACCGGGACCCGCGGGGGTACCTCATCGCGGTGTCCCTGCTGGTGCTGGAGATCCTTCTGGCGCCGTTGATCATCGCCCAGACGGTCCTGCAGCTGCGGGCCGGGGCGGCCTTCACACCTCCCGAGATCATCGGGCCGATGGCCGGGTTCGTGGTGCTGGCGGTGGCGGCGGCCGCCGTGCTGGTCGCGATCCTGCGCCACGTTCCCGCAGCGGCACCTCGACCCGGGAGAGCAGCGCATTCGAGGACTGGAGGATCACCATGACCGCAGCGCCTGTTCCGCGCAACGCCCCACCCTCCCGCTCCGGTCCTCCGCGCATGAGGGCCGGGCACTGGGTCCTGCTGGTCCTGGGCGTTCTCCTGAGCCTGCTGGGGCTGGGTCTGACCATCGGCGGTGCGGTGCTGGCCGGTGCGGATGCGGCCCAGCGCGACGGCCGCTATCTCACCGGTGAGACGGAGCGGTACCAGAGCACCGGCTACGCCCTGACCTCGCCGTCGGTGGTCATCGACCCGGGCGGGGCCGGGATGCCCGGAGTGCCCGGGGTGGAGGAGCTGGCCGGTGTGCAGGTGCGCGTCACCCCTGTGGTACCGGGCCAGGAGATCTTCGTCGGCATCGCCGACGCCTCCGACGCCTCGGCCTACCTCCAGGACGTACCGCAGACCTCCCTCGGGAACGCCTCCTGGTCGAGCCCCGGGGGCCGAGGACTGTCCTGGACCGACGACGACGAGCTGCGCCGGCAGCCGACGGGGACCCGAACACCTGCTGATCCCGGTGCACAGGACTTCTGGGTGACCTCGGCCTCCGGCACCGGGACCCAGGAGATCACCTTCGACCTGCAGCCGGGCCAGTGGTCACTGGTGGTGGTGAACGCCGACACCACCCGCCCCGTGTGGGTGGACCTGCAGGCCGGGGCCCGCACCGAGCTGCTCGGCCCCTTCGGCTCCGGGCTGCTGATCGCCGGACTGGTCGGGCTGGTGGTGGGGCTGCCGCTGCTGCTGCTCGGCACGAGGGGACTGGGCCGGGACATCGACCCGGCCGCCCGGGAGGACCGGCCCCGGACCGGTTCCGGACCCGGCGCGGCCCTGGCCCAGCACTCCGGGCGCAGCGGCGGCTCGGGCCCGGGCTGTCCGGTGCGGGTGAGCGGGTTCCTGGACCAGCGGCTGTCCCGGGGGCTGTGGCTGGTCAAGTGGTTGCTGGCGATCCCGCACTACATCGTCCTGGCCATCCTGTGGGTCGCGCTGGTGGTCACGACGATCGCCGCCGGGATCACCGTCCTGTTCACGGGCCGCTACCCGCGGTCCTGGTTCGCTTTCAGTGTCGGGGTGCTGCGCTGGTCCTGGCGGGTGGGCTTCTACGCCTACTCGGTGCTGGGCACGGACCGGTATCCGCCCTTCACCCTGGCCGCCGCCGATTATCCGGCCGCTTTCGACGTGGCCTACCCGGCGCGGCTGTCCCGGGGGCTGGTGCTGGTGAAGTGGTGGCTGCTGGCGATCCCGCACCTGCTCGTCGTCGGGGTCCTCACCAGCGGCACGGGCACCTGGGGCACCGAGTGGGACGAGAGCGGGCGGGCGACCACCACGAGCTGGGGCCCGTCGTTGCTGGGACTGCTGGTGCTCATCGCCGCGGTGATCCTGCTGTTCACCGGTCGCTACCGCTACGGGTTGTTCGCCCTGGTCGTGGGGCTGAACCGCTGGATCTACCGGGTGAGCGCCTATGTGCTGCTGCTGCGCGACGAGTACCCGCCCTTCCGCCTCGACCAGGGGCCCGTCGACCCGCACCCCGCACCCGATGACCGGGAGCGGGCCCCGGGGCCGCAGATCGGGGCGCCCGCGCCGGGGAACCGTCCGCCCTGGGGCGGCTGAGGCCCGACCGCCGGGCGCCCGGGTCTGTCCGGCGTCCGAGGGGCGGACAGACCCTGACCGTGGGACAGGCGTGACGATGGGCCCTGCAGTGCCCGGGAGGTCGACGATGAGCTCACCCCATGGTGCTCCGACCGGCAGCACCTCCGTCGTGGCCCGCGTCCACGGGAACCGGCGCGTCGCGTTCGCCGTCGCCGTGACCGTGCTGACGGTGGCCGGTCTGCTGACGGGACTGCTGCTGCCGAGGGGGCCGGTCACCTCGGCCCAGTCCGTGTCGGTGTTGGTGCTGTGTTCGGCCCTCGGCGCGGCAGCGGGGACGCTCGTGATCTCACGGTGGTCCGTGCTGCTGGCCCCCGTGGTCTTCATGGTGGCGTTCGAGCTGGCGCGGATGCCGGCGGTCGGACCCACCGTGGACGGCATCCACCCGGGCAGTGTCTACGGGATCGCCGCACTGCTGGCAGGGCGCGGATTCGACACCTTGGTGATGGCTTTCCCCCTGGTGGTGGGGGCGGTGTGGGGCGCTGCCGGCGGGCGGCGCCTCACCGGTGGAGGCCACCACCCTGCTCGCCGCCGTGCCGGGGGGTACGTCCGGCGGGGCGTTGCCGTTGTGGCCGGGGTGCTGGTGCTGGCCCTGGCAGCAGCCCTGCTGCGCCCGGCGAGCACCGCGCCCATCGTCGGAGCCGACGGCGCACCGTTGCCGAACAGCGTGGCCGAGCTGACCACCGTGCCGATCGGCGGACACGAGCAGTCGATCATGATCCGCGGCCACGACCGGAACCACCCCGTGCTGCTGTTCCTCGAAGGCGGACCCGGCGGCACGGCCCTGGGGGCGATGCGCGCCTCCGGACAGGGGCTGGAGGAGGACTTCGTGGTGGCCGTGTGGGACCAGCGCGGCACCGGCAAGTCCCTGCCCGCGCTGGAGCCGACCTCCACATTGACGGTGGAGCAGATGGTGGCCGACACCGTGGAGGTCACCGACTACCTCCGGAACCGGTTCGGGCAGGAGAAGATCTATCTGGTGGGCAGCTCCTGGGGCAGCACCCTCGGGGTGCTGGCCGCCCAGCGCGCCCCGGAGAAGTTCCACGCCGTCGTCGGATCGGGGCAGATGGTGGACCAGCAGGAGACCGATCAGCGGATGTACGCCGAGACCCTTGCCTGGGCGGAGCGGTCCGGGAACACCGACTTCGCCCAGCGGTTGCGGCAGAACGGCCCGCCGCCCTACGAGGACATGCTGGCCTACCCGGACGCACTGTCGACCAACCCGGAGTACCGGGACTTCCCCCACGGGGACGACTTCGACCCGGCCAGTCAGTATCCGGTGAGCCTGTTCGTGGAGGAGTACACCCTCACCGAGCAGGTCCGGGCGATGGGCGGGATCATCGACACCTTCGCGGTGCTCTACCCGCAGCTGCAGGACATCGACTTCCGCCGCGACGTCCCCGAACTGGACGTGCCGGTGTACGTGGTGGAGGGCGCCTACGAGTCCCCGGGGCGGTCGGATCCGGCCGTGGAGTGGTTCGAGGACCTCGACGCGCCGGACAAGGAGCTGGTGGTGTTCGACCACTCCGGGCACACCCCGCACCTGGACGAACCATCCCGGTTCCACGACTTCATGGTCGACACCGTCCTGGCCCGAACCGGCGGCTCGGACTGACCGGGAGCGAACCGAGCACCCACGCCCGGGCCCGGCGCAACGCCCCGGACACCCGGAGGCCACGCAGCAGGACGTGATTCCGGTGCGGTGCGGTCCTGGTTCGAGGCACAGCCTGGGGAGCTGTCGACTCCGCGCGGATTCCACGATTCACCAGCCTGGAGGTCCTGCGTCCTCCGGACGAAGCGCTCCTGCCCGGGAGAGGGCAGGAACGCTTCGCCGCGCCGAAGCGCGTGAGGCAACCCCGGCCGCCGGGGAACGGCCCAGAGGGGTTGTGACACCGGTATGTGGGCCGGTGCCACCTGAAACCTACCAGACAGTAATTCTGCTCGTGACAGTTCGTTCCACGTGCATGGATCGTGGGCGGCGGAGAGGCATTCGCTGCCCGACGGGAGCATCGCCCGCCGTCCTCGGACGGGATGCCGGGGACCCGGCGGAGGTCTCCGCGGCCCGATGCCGGACTGCCTGTCCCGCTGCCTGCCGTCGGCAGGGCCCGGCCCGGGACCCTTCCACCTGCCGATGGTCGTCCTCGGCCCTGGCTTCCCCGGCCTCGGTCGTCCGCCCGCAAGGTGCCCGCCGTCGGCGCCGTGCCGGTCGTGGTCGGGCGAGATCGGTTCGTCGTGGTCCATCGCGGCCCACGCGCTGAGACACCGACCCTGGCCGAGACCGGGCGCAAGGGGGCGCGGCAGGCCGTGCCGGCACCTGATGCCGGGGTCCGGGCGGGGACCGTCGCGCCGCCGAGCTCCGGCTCCGCGTAGGCTCGACGGCACACCGGCCCACCCGGGAGCGGCGTGCCGCAGCAACGAGGATCGAGGCAGGACCATGATGACCCGACCGGACCTGATCGTGTTCGACGTCAATGAGACCCTCTCCGACATGGGGCCGCTGAGCGAGGCGTTCGCAGCGGAAGGAGTGCCGGGGCACCTGGCGCGCACGTGGTTCGCCGGCATTCTCCGTGACGGCTTCGCGGTGGCGGCCGCGGGCGGCAACGCCGCCTTCGCCGAGATCGCCCAGGACAGCCTCACCCGGCTGCTGAGCGAGCACGACGTCTCCGCGCCCGGCGACTCCGTGGAGCGCATCATGGGCACCGTGACGAGCCTGGGCGTGCACCCCGACGTCGTGCCCGGGATCGAGGCCCTGCACCAGGTCGCCGAGCTGGTCACCCTCAGCAACGGGGCCGCCCAGGTCGCCGAGACGCTGCTGGAGAGCGCCGGCATCCGCGGACACTTCGCCGAGCTGCTCAGCGTCGAGGACGCCCCGGCGTGGAAGCCGGCCCGGTCCGCCTACGACCACGCCGCCGAACGGTGCGGCCGCGAGCCCGGCCGGATGCTCCTGGTGGCCGTGCACCCGTGGGACATCCACGGCGCGCACCAGGCGGGACTGCGCACGGCCTGGATCAACCGGGCGGGAGCCGAGTACCCCGGATACTTCTCGCGCCCGGACCTGCACGCCGCCGACCTGCCGGCGCTGGCCGACCAGCTCACGTCCCTGCACGACTGAACCGGGGGCGGGGCGGCCACGGCACGCACCTCGGCAAGGAGCTGATCTCCCGGTCCGCCGACGGCCTCGACGGGCCCCTCGCCCGGGGCCGGGCCGCCGGACGGACGACGGGCGGTCGCTGTCCTTCCTGGGCGGGCTCGCCGAGGGGACCGGGACCATCCTGGTGCACAGCCTCTGGCTGCTCCTGCCCGCGGTGGCGTGGCAGGTCGCCGCCGTGTGGGCCGTGATCGTGTCGGCGAGCGCGGCCGGGCGGATCGTGTCCGGCTACCGGTTGCTGCGCTGAACGCGCCACCGGTTGACCCGCAGCAGGACCCGCACCGCAGCACCCACCACCGGGGAGTCCAGCCCGCCCCGGGCGTGGGCGATGGCCGCGTTCCACAGGGCGTCGTTGTACGTGGGATAGGGGTGGGTCACCGCGGCCAGGTCCCGGGTGCGCAGGCCCTGCTCGACGGCCAGGGTCAGCTCGGCCAGGGACTCCCCGGCCCGCGGTCCCACGACCGTGCCGCCCAGAATGCGTCCGTGCTTGTCGACCACGATCCGGGTCATCCCGGCCGTCCGCTCCTCGGTCACGGCGCGGTCGGTGGCCTCGTGCTGGATCGTGGACGTGGTGTGCCCCTTCCCGGAGGCCTCGGTGACCCCGACGGCGGCGAGCTCGGGGGAGGTGTACGTGACCCGGGGGACCGTCCGGCTCACGGAGCGCCGCAGCCCGAGCACCGCGTTCGAGGCCGCCGTGCTGCCGTGCACCCCGGCGAGGTGCGTGAACTCCGGATGCGGCGTGACGTCCCCGGCCGCCCAGAAGGTGGGCTGCGAGGTGCGCATCCTCGCGTCGACGACCACGTGGCCGGAGTCGTCGCACGCCACCCCCACGGCCTCCAGCCCCAGCCCCTCCGTCCGGGCGGTGCGCCCGGCGGCCACGAGCACGACGTCGGCGGCGAAGGCCTGACCGTCCGAGGTGCGCACGGTGCTGCTGCCGTCCTCGTGCGTGCTGACGTGCTCGGCGCCGGCGCCCTCCACCACCCGGACCCCGTCGGACGCCAGGCTCTCGCGCACCAGGGCGGCGGCGTCCCGGTCCTCCTTGGTGAGGATCCCGGAGCGGGCGATCAGGGTCACGTCGGAACCGAGCCGGGCGAAGGCCTGGCCCAGCTCGCAGCCGATCGGGCCGCCGCCGACGACCACCAGGCGGCCGGGGAGCATCTCGAGGTCCCAGACGGTCTCGGACGTCACCGTCCGCGCGTCCTGCAGTCCGGGGATCCCCGGCACCGTCGGGGTGCTGCCGGTGGCGATCAGCGCCTGTCGGAACCGCACGGGCCTTCCGTCGACGTCGGCCGCACCGGGCGCGGTGAACCTCGCCGTGCCGGACAGCACGGTGACTCCCGCGTCCTCGAGGGACTGCGGGGAGTCGTCGGGCTCGATCGTGGCGATGGCGCCCGCGACCCGGGCCCGGACGGCCGCGAAGTCCGCGCCGCGCCCGGTCAGGGACCGCTCCGCCGCGGCCGTCTTCGCCGCCGAGAGGAGCGTCTTGGAGGGCACGCACCCCGTCCACAGGCAGTCCCCGCCGGTGCGGGAGCGTTCCACCAGCACCGTCCGGGCACCCAGCCCGGCCGCGGTCCTCGCGCCCACGATGCCCGCGGTGCCACCCCCGACCACCAGCAGGTCGAACACGTCCTCGTGGGGTTCCATGGGCTCTCCTCGTCGTCGTGCGCCCCGCGGTGCCGATGCCGCCTCCGGGGCAAGCCACCTGCGGCTCACCCTATGCTGTGCCTACGGGCAGGCCCGCGCGGAACAGGAGCCGCCCCCCACGAGCAGGAGGAACCGGCATTCCCGAGAAGTACGGCATGGTCGCCCCCTTCTACGACCTCCTCTCGGCCGAGTACCCGGTGTACCGGGCGGGCCGGAGGGCCGGCATCGCAGCGCTGGCACCCCGTCCCGGGGACCAGGTGCTCGACGTCGGATGCGGCACCGGACTGAACTTCGGCCTCCTGCAGGACGCCGTGGGACCGGCCGGGACGATCGTGGGCGTCGACGCCAGCTCCCGGATGCTCGGCCAGGCCCGGTCCCGGGTCCGGCGCCGCGGGTGGGGGAACGTGATCCTGCTCGAGGCCGACGCCACCACGCTCTGCCCGCAGGACATCGGCGCCCGGATCGCCGCCGCCGGCGGCCGCGAACTGTCGGACGCGGCGCTGGCCACCTATGCGCTGTCGATCATGCCCGGCTGGGAGAACGCGTGGCGGCGCATCCTCGAGCTGAGCACGCCGGGCGCCGTGCTGGGCGTCGTGGACATGCAGGACACCACGGGTCCGTGGTCGGTGTTCTCCCCGCTGGCCCGCCTGGCGTGCCGCCTGGGCGGGGCCGACATCGGCGCCCACCCGTGGCGGGCGGTGGAGCGCGACTGCACGGACGTGGTCGCGGACTCCGCCCGCGGCGGTCACCTCCAGATCCGGGCGGGCCGCCGCAGGCCCGGCCCCGGGGCGTAGCCGCCGCCGCGGCCGGCCCTCCGCGTCCGCTCGGCGGTCGGGGACCAGGCCGGCACGGCGCCGCCGCGCCCGTGACGCGTGTGCGGGCCCTGCTCCGGCGGCGGCTGTCCTCCGACGCCGGGACGCGGGGACCCTGGTCGTGCGCCGAAGGGGTGCCGGTGGTCGGAGGTGACGTGGTCCGGTCCGGCATCGGTCCCGGTCACGACGACCGTCGATTCCTCCCTGTCGGCGCGGACCCCGGGGGCCTAGGCTCGGAGCACAGCGTGTGCATGTTTCGAGGGATCGGGGGACCCCGTGCGCGTGACCGTCTTCGGGGCTGACAACGACATCGGCCGCAGGGTCGTCGAGGAACTGATCTGGCGCGGCTACGCGGCCCAGGTCTTCGTCTCGGACCCCGGCGCGCTGCCGGTCGCCTGGGGGTCCCGGGTGCAGGTGGTGACCGGGCAGCTCACCGACCGGGTGGGAGTGGCCGCGGCCGTTGCGCGGGCCGATGCCGTGGTCAACGCCCTCGATCCGCGCCTGGACCGTCCCGGGGCGCACCTGGTGGAAGGCACCGCGCACCTGGTGGCCGCGATGCAGGAGCACGGGGTGCACCGCTACATCGGTCTGGGCAGTCCTGCCGTCGGGCTGTGCCCGAAGGAACGACCCACGCCGGTGCTGAAGGCGCACCGGGTCCTGCTGCGGGCCCTGCACCCGCGCGTCCACCGGCAGATGCGGCAGCTGATGGCCACGGCCACCGGCGCGGATCTGGACTGGACGATCGTGCGGTTCCTGCGCCACACGACCGGTCGAGGACACGGGCTGAAGTACGTCGGCTACTTCGGCCACGACGCCATCGGATGCCGTGCGGCCGCCGGCGACATCGCCGCGTTCGCCGTCACCCAGCTCCTGGATGCCCGCCACGTCACGGACGCCCCGGCCGTCAGCAACTGAGCTGCGCCGCGCCGCGCCGGGTCGGTGCGGTCGCCGGAGTCCTCCCGGGCGCTGTCGCAGCGGACGGCGCCGGACCGGCCGGAGGCCCGGCGAGCGGTGTGGAGGTGCCTCCCGAGGGGGGGTCGGAGGAGCCGTAATCCGCAGAAGGCGCGGCCTGTCGGGGATGCGTGTGACTACGGTGAGGGGTGGTCGAGCAGCTGGCCCGCAGTGCGCCGCTGTCGATGAGGGATGCTCCCGTGGACCACACCGTACTCATGCCGGCCGCGGCCGGCCGCCGCGATGCTGCCTCGGTCGAGGCGGCTCCCGGCCTCCCCCGCACGAACGACCCCGCTCCCGGACTCCTGGGCGACGCCCGGTACGTCCTGCCGCTGAAGTGGGCTGACGACACCGGCCTGGCCGGGCTCGCCCGCTACCTGGCCGAGGTCGTCACCTGGCTGCCCGTCACCGTCGTCGACGGCTCCGCCGAGGAACTCTTCGCCGCCCATCGCCGCGCCCTGCCGGAGGCGGTCGACCACGTACGGCCACAGCCGTGGCCGGGCGCCAACGGCAAGGTCGCGGGCGTGATGACCGGGGTGCGCTGTGCCCGCGAGGAGCGGATCGTGGTGGCCGACGACGACGTGCGCCACACCCGGCAGACTCTGGAACGGATCGCGGCGATGCTGGGGCAGGCCGAGGTGGTCCGACCGCAGAACTACTACCTGGCCCTGCCCTGGCAGGCCCGCTGGGACTCCGGGCGCACCCTGCTCAACCGCGCCCTGGGCGGGGACTGGCCGGGCACCCTGGGAGTGCGCCGGTCGGTCCTCCTCGCGGCCGGGGGCTATGACGGCGATGTCCTGTTCGAGAATCTGGAGCTCGTGCGCACGGTGCGGGCGGTCGGCGGGAGGGAGGCCGTGGCCCTGGACGTGCTCGTGGGCCGGGTGCCGCCCACCGTGTCCCACTTCGTCGGCCAGCGCGTCCGCCAGGCCTACGACGACTTCGCCCAACCTCATCGCCTGCTCGCCGAGCTGTCGCTGCTGCCCCTGCTGTGCTGGGGTCTGCGGCACCCGGGTGGACTGGCGGCAGGGGCTCTGGCCCTGTGCGGGGTCGCCGAGATCGGACGACGACGAGCCGAGGGTGCCCGGGTCTTCCCCGCCGGCACGGTGCTGTGGGCTCCGCTGTGGATGCTGGAGCGCTCGGTGTGCGTGTGGGTGGCCGTGGTCCTCCGGGCCCGCGGCGGAGTGTCCTACGCGGGGTCCCGGCTGCGCACCGCCGGGCACTCCCGGGCCGCCCTGCGGCGACGGGCGCGCAGTCAGGGGTGAGCGTGGGGGAGGGGAGGCGGCGGTGCGGGTCCGGTCGCCGGGATCGCCGCCGAGGACCTCCCCGAGGTCGAGCGGTCGTCTCCTGACCACCTCCCGACGACCCCCTGGAGCGGAGTCCGGCCACCGCCCCGTGGAAAACGGCTCCCCGCCGACGGCGGAGAGCCGGTTCCCACGGTTCACGGACACGGAGGGTGCCCGGCGGCGGACCTCAGGTGCGAGCCCTGCCGGCCGTCCGGTCGTGGGCGTCCCGGTCCAGGAAGGACAGGGCCACCATGGTCACCCCGAGGAACAGGTGCAGCCAGTCGTCGGCGCTGTTCAGGGGCACGAAGTTCGCGGCGGACTCCTCGCCGACGAGCAGGCCGTAGAGCCACAGCAGCAGGTAGGCCGCACCGCCCCAGCGCAGGTAGTTCCGCGCTCCGGAGACGCTGCGGGCCAGCGCGAGACCGGCGATGCCGTAGAGCAGGTGGACGATGTTGTGCAGGATCGAGACCTGGAAGATGCCCAGGAGCATGGCCTCGGACTCGTGGCCGGCGAACTGCATGGTGTCGTAGCCGGTGGTGACGCCGGGGATGAAGCCGGCCACGCCCACGAGCAGGAAGACGACCCCGTAGAGCAGGGCGGCCGTGCGTACGGGCGAGCGGCGGGCGGGGCGGTCGTCGGGGTGAGCAGCGGGAGTGGTCATGATGGTTCCTCTCGTCAGTACGATCGGGAACGCGTGCGGTGGTGGGGGTCCATTCCTTCGTGAGCGTGTCCTGGACGGCGTCGGGCTGCTCCGGGATGGACCTGTACCGGAGGGTCTGGCTGTGCGTGAACACTTCGTGCCTCCGTCGTCGACGGCAGTGCTCTGATCGGGAACGGCGCGAGATCGAGGAGCACTCGATCAGTGGTGCTCTCCACGCTAGCCAGCCGCCCACCCGTTGGGAAGCAAGCTGATCGACATACTGCTTCACGCAGGAACGGCTGGACGGCCCGCCCTCGACATGGACCCCGTTCCCGCCACGCGGCAGGTGCGGGGTGTTCTCCGTCCTCGGGGCGTGCACCATCCGTGCGCCGTGGACGGGCCACCGGCCACCGAGCCCGGTGCGATCCGGGGTCCACCCCGGCAGGTCAGGCGGTGTCGCGGGAGTCCAGCTCCGCCAGCAGCTCCTGCTGCCGGTCCATGGTGCACGGGTGGGGTCCGGCGGGGTCGGTGAGGTGGTCGTGGTCGAGCTGGCGGGCGATCCTGGAGTGCAGGACCTGCAGGTCCGCCATGACCAGTCCGGTCAGGTCGTCCGGGAAGTCCTCACCCGGACCCAGGCGGCTCCCGGGTGCCCTCGGGGTCGCCGTGGCCGCCGGCGTCGCCGTGGCCGCCGGGGACAAGGACGGGGTCACGACCGGCGTGGACGGCGCGGCGCCGGTCACGGGCTGAGCCCGGAGGTCGCTGTTGCCGGTCGGCTCTGGGGCGATGGCGGTCATGGGAACTCCTGGATGCAATGGGTCGAACAGGTCAGGGAGCCGGCGGGTCAGGCTTCGGTGAACGAGGTGTCGAGCCGGTCGGCGTGTGCCGGGCCGCCCGCGACGGCCTCGGCGGTGTCCGGCGACGTCGTGTTCGGGGTGCCGGGCCCGGCGGTGGGGTGGAGCTGGGCGGCGAGGCCGCCCAGCAGGATGGTGATGCCCTGGTCGAGCTCGCCGGCGCCGTCGTAGTCGGCCAGTTCCGGGGCCAGGGCCCGCAGCCGGGGGAAGGAGCGGGCGGGCAGCCGGTGCAGGCCCAGGCGCAGCAGGTCCTCGTTCTCCTGCTCGTCCACGACGATCTCCTGGAGCTCGTTGAGGATGTGGCCGTAGAGGAACCCGTAGTAGGCCCGGTAGACGTGCAGGGCATCGGCCGGGGCGAATCCGGCGTCGATGAGCAGGGCCAGGATGTTCTCCAGGGGGCGCAGGGTGCCCAGCGGGCGCAGTCCCAGCGGGGTGGACAGCGGCCGGGTGACCAGCAGCGGCACCACGTGCGGGTGGGCCAGGGCCAGGGCGCGGACGTCGTGGGCGGTGGCGCGCAGCTGGTCCTGCCAGTCGTCGCCGTCGGTGGGGATGACGAGCTGGTCCAGCACCCGTTCCGTGATCCCGTCGAGGAGGTCCGCCCGGTTCTTCGCGTAGCGGTACAGGGCCATGGGGTCCCGGTCCAGTTCGGCGCCCAGCCGGCGCATGGAGAGGGCCTCCAGGCC
>NZ_JBISWJ010000095.1:0-9098 GCF_044462225.1 Kocuria kalidii
GTTCTCGTAGTCGGTGATGGCCTCGACCTTGGCCGCGGAGGCGCTGGTGGTGTCGAAGGTGTAGCCCAGCCACTCCTTGGCCAGGCGCCGGGCCAGCTCCAGGCCGACGACCCGCTGACCCATGCACAGCACCTGGGCGTTGTTGGAGAGCACCGAGCGCTCCACCGAGTAGGAGTCGTGGGCGGTCACGGCCCGGATCCCGGGCACCTTGTTCGCCGAGATCGCCACGCCCAGGCCCGTGCCGCAGATCAGCAGCGCACGGTCGGCCTCACCGGCGGCGACCTTCCGGGCGGCGTCGACGGCCACGTGCGGGTAGTCCGTGTTCTCCGTCTCCGAGACCCCGACGTCCACCACGCTCTCCACGCGGTCGTCGGCCTCCAGATCCCGGCGCAGGGCCTCCTTGTAGTCGAATCCGGCGTCGTCGCCGCCGATCACGATCCGCAGCTTCTGCTCGGCCATGGTGTGCTCCTTCGTCTTCGTCGTGTCGTGCTGGGTGGTGTCGTGCTCGGTGGTGTCGTGCTGGGTGGTTCAGGGGCGGGCGGTCGCGTGCTGGACGGCGATCTCGAGCAGGCGCAGGTAGCCCTCCAGCCGCCAGGCGGTGCGCCCGACGAACAGCCCGTCCACGTGGGCGATCCCGAGCAGCTGCGCGGCGTTGTCCAGGTTGACCGACCCGCCGTAGAGCAGCCCGGCCACCCGGTGCCCGTAGGCGCCGCCGAGGGCGGCGAAGGGCTCCTCCAGCTCCGCGACGCCGGCCGGGCGCCCGTGTTCCCCGATCGCCCAGATCGGTTCGTAGGCGATCAGCACCCGCCCCAGCTGCTCCGCCTCGAGGCCCTCCAGGGCGCGGGCGGCCTGTTCGAGGACGTGTGCGGTGGAACCGCCGGCGTCCTTCACGTCCGCCGGTTCCCCGATGCACAGCAGCGGCACCAGCCCGTGGGCCAGGGTCGCGGCGACCTTCGCCCGCACCGTCTCGTCCGTCTCGCCGAAGTGCTCGCGGCGCTCGGAGTGGCCGATCTCCACGATCCGCGCCCCGGCGTCGGCGACCTGGGGCACGGAGACCTCACCGGTCCAGGCGCCGGCGTCCTCCCAGTGCGCGTTCTGCGCCCCGACGAGCACCCGGGGCTCCTCCCGCAGGGTCTGCGCCACCGCGGCGATCGCGGTGGCCGGGGGGATCACGAAGGGCTGCACCTCCCCGAGCTGCCGCCCGGCCAGGAACTCGGCCAGTCCCCCGGCCCACTCCGTGGCCTCGGACAGCGTCTTGTTCATCTTCCAGCTCGTGCCGATCCACACGGTCATGACCGCCGCCTCACGGCCCGTCCGGGGCCTGGGCGTCCGGGTCCGCAGCGTCCGGGGTCTGCGCGAAGGAGGCGCCCAGGGCGTCCATGAGGACCGAGAACGACAGGGCGCCCGGGTCGGGGGTGCCCAGGCTCTTGTCGCCCAGGACCTTCGAGCGCCCGCGGCGGGCGGTGATGTCCGCGGTGGCCTCGGCCGCCTCCCGCGCCACGGCGGCGGCCTTCCGGACGGAACCGGCCAGGTCGGAGGTGGCCTCGAACTCGGCCAGGAGCGCCTCGCGGAACGGCAGGGCGGCGTCGACCATGGTCTTGTCCCCGGGCGCGGCCCCGCCCAGCCGCACGATCGCGTCGATGGCGGCCACGAGGGCGGCCACCGCCTCGTCCGCCCCGGCGCCCTCGACGTCGTCGAAGACCCCGCCGGCCGCGGTCAGCCCGGCGCCCCACAGCGCCCCGGACGTGCCGCCGGCCTCCTCGGCCCAGGCGTCACCGGCCCGCAACAGCACCGTGCGCGCTCCGGCGTCCTGCTCGGCCGCGGCCCGGGCGGCCGCCGCCGCGCCCCGGGTCCCGTAGGCCATGCCCTGTCCGTGGTCGCCGTCGCCGGCGATGGCGTCCAGGTGCCCGAAGTGCTCCTCGTGCTCGGCCGCGGTGGCCTCCAGCACCGCCAGCGCCGCCACGATCCGCCCGGCCACCTCCTGCGAGGCCGCGGAGGCCTCCGGCACCTCCTCCGCACCCGGGGTGTGCACGCCCGTGCGCGCCGGACGGTCCGTGGTGTCCGGGGCGCCGCGGCGGAACGCCGGGGTGTCGGCCGGAGCCAGCCAGTGGCCCTCGAGCTCCTCGTCCAGGAACACCACCGTCAGTGACAGACCCGCCATGTCCAGGCTGGTGACGTGCTCGCCGACCTCCGGGGCGACGACGGTCAGCCCCTGCTCGGCCAGCCGCTCGGCCACCCGGGCGTAGACCACGAACAGCTCCTCGTACTTCACCGTGCCCAGCCCGTTGACCAGCACCGCCACCCGCCCCTGGTAGCCGCCCTCGACCCGCTCCGGCTCCTCCTCCAGCACACCTGACAGCAGCAGGTCGGCGATCTCCTGGGCCGTGCCCATCGGCACCTCCCGCACCCCTGGCTCCCCGTGGATCCCCAGCCCGATCGCCATCTCCCCGGCCGGCACGTGGAACAGCGCCTCCCCGGCCCCGGGCAGGGTGCAGCCCTCGAAGGCCACGCCGAAGGACCGCGTGGCGTCGTTGGCCTTCCACGCCACCCGCTCGGCCTCGTCCAGATCGGCCCCGGCCTCGATCGCGGCCCCGGCGATCTTGAACACCACCAGGTCCCCGGCGATGCCGCGGCGCTCACGGTGCTCCTGCGCCGGTGCGGAGGCGATGTCATCGGACACGCGGATGATCCGCACGTCCACGCCCTCGGCGCGCAGCTTCTCCGCGGCCTGCCCGAAGTGCAGCACGTCCCCGGCGTAGTTGCCGAAGCCCAGCACCACGCCCCCGCCGTTCTCGGCCGAGCGCGCCACGGAGTACACCTGGGAGGCCGAGGGCGAGGAGAACACGTTGCCGCACGGCGCGCCGTGGCCCATCCCGGGCCCGATCCACCCCGCGAAGGCCGGATAGTGCCCCGATCCCCCGCCGATCACCAGCGCCGGCTGGCCCGCCGGGGTCTCGGACGAGCGCACCACCCCGCCGTGGGCCAGCATCACGTGCCCGGGATGCGCCGCCACATATCCCCGCAGCGCGTCGGAGGCGAACTCCGTAGGATCGTTCACAAGAAAAGTCATCGTTCCAACCTCGAAGGTCTCGGAGGGTCTCCGGCGGGACGGCGGCGTTCGACGTCGAGCGCCGACGTCCCGCCGGCAGGATGTTCGGTGCAGCCGGCTCAGCCGGCGTCGGTGGGGGCGCCGCCCTGCTGGGCCGTCTCCTCGTCCACGGGGCTGGGGCCCAGCTCGTCCAGCAGCCGGCCCATGGCCACGTAGGCCTTGTTGCGGTAGGCGACGAGGTCGTTCGACCGCTCGGCGGGGATCTGCAGGAAGCCGGCGCCGGACTTCGTGCCGAGCTTCCCGGCGTCCACGAGGTCCTGGAGGGCCTTGGGCGTGGCGAAGCGCTCCGGGAACGAGGTCTGCAGCGAGGCGTAGCAGAAGGCGTAGACGTCCAGTCCGGCCATGTCCGCGATCGCGAACGGCCCGAAGAACGGCAGCCGGAAGCCGAAGGTCGTGCGCACCAGGGTGTCGACGTCCTCCGCCGTGGCGATGCCCTCCTCGACCAGCTGGGCGGCCTCGTGGAACAGGGCGTACTGCAACCGGTTCAGCACGAACCCGGTGACGTCCTTGACCACGGCGGACTTCTTGCCGGTGAGCTCGATGATCTCCTTGGCGACCTCGACCGTCTCGGGGGTGGTGGTCTCGTGGGGGATGACCTCGACGCCCGGGATGAACGGCGCGGGGTTGGAGAAGTGCACCCCGAGGAAGCGGCCCGGGTTCTCGACGACCTCGGCGAGCTGGGCGATGGAGATGGTGGAGGTGTTGGAGCCGATCACGGCGTCCGCCTGCGCGGCGTCGCTGATCCGGCGCAGGGTGCCGTGCTTGATGTCGATGACCTCCGGGACGGCCTCCTCGACGTAGGAGGCGTCCGCGACGGCCTCCTCGATGCTGGGGGCGGCCCACAGGTTCTCCCGCAGGCGCTCGACGGCGTCGGCCGGGAAGAGCCCGTCCGCGACGAACTGCTCCGCCTCCCCGAGCAGGCGCTCGAGGTTCTTCTCCGCGATCTCCTGGGAGATGTCGGCGAGTGCGACCCGCGCGCCGCCGAGTGCCAGGACCTGGGCGATGCCCCCGCCCATGTATCCCGATCCGACAACTGCTACCGAGCGCTGAGCCATGATCCCCATCTCCTCTGCTGTGCATGTGTTCCGTCTGGAGGACACGGCGGCATCGGAGCGCGGGTTGTGAGCGACCGCAGGACCGGATCGAGTCTTCGCCGTGTTTCCTATAGGATCCACGGCTCAGAGTGTGGTGTNTGTCAACCACACCGGCCGGTGCCGGCCGGTGTGGTTGACACCTCAGGCGCTCTCGCTCCGGGCCTGCCGGCCGGCGCTCTCGTGCTCGTGGATCGCCCGTTCCCGCACGCCGCAGATGTGCCCGGCCATCGCGATCCGGGAGGCCGCCGCGTCACGCCGGCGGAGCGCCTTCAGGATCCGCGCGTGCTCCTCGATGGCGCTCCGGGCGTCCTGCACCCCCAGACCGCTGAAGAGCCGGAACCGCTGCACGTGCCCGCCGAGGGACTCGTAGGCGCCCAGCACGAACTTGTTGTCCGCCTGCTCCGCGATGAGGCGGTGGAAGCGCTCGTCCGCCTCCCAGTAGGAGCGGTAGTCGGAGAAGTGGGGCCCGTTCGGCGCATTCCGGAGGTCGTCGATGGACTGCTCGAGAGCTTCCAGGAACGGGGGGTCGGCGCGGCCGGAGGCCAGTTCGGCGTTGTAGGGCTCGATGAGCAGCCGGGCGTCCATGAGGTCGAGCAGCTCATCGTGGGTGAGCATGGGGGCCACGCGGTAGCCGCGCAGCGCGGCGCGGACCACCATGTTCGTGGACTCGAGCCGCGCCAGGGCCTCCCGGACGGGGGTCGGGGAGACGCCGAGCTCGCGGGCCGTGCCGTCGATGCTGACGGGGTCGCCGGACTTCAGCTCCCCGTCCATGAGGCGCGCGAGGATCTCCTTGTAGACCTGGTCCGCGAGGATGCTGCGCTGCACCCACACCCCGCCCGGGACGTCCTTCTCCATGCCGCTTCCCTCATTCGCATCCGCCGTGACAGGCATTGTCCCACGCACCCCTGGGCGCCGAGTGCGGTCGCCGTTCCTCGGACGGGGCAGATCGCGTGATCCACTGGACAGCTGACCAATATCCTATAGGGTATTGGCCAACAGCCCGTCGAATGTGGCCCACGCCACAGCACGGGCGTGGCCGGCCCGCGTTCTGAGCAAAGGTGATCCAGCTATGCACATCCTTCTACCCGCCGCCACGGCGGACGCCCTCGTCCTGGCGGAGCGGCCCTCCTGGGCGCTCCTCGCCATCGCGGTCGCGGCGATCGCCGCGCTGCTCTTCCTGATCATCAAGGTGCGCATGCATGCGTTCTTCGCCCTGATCATCATCAGCCTCCTCACGGCACTCGCCGCCGGCATCGGGGTGGCCGACGTCGTGGCGGTGGTCGTCGCGGGCTTCAGCACCACCGTGGGCACCGTGGCCCTGCTGGTGGGTTTCGGCGCGGTCCTCGGACGCCTGGTCGAGATCTCCGGCGGCGCCCAGGTGCTCGCGGACGCGATGCTGCGCCGCTTCGGCGAGAAGCGGGCGCCGCTGGCCCTCGCGGTCGCCTCCCTCTTCTACGCGTTCCCGATCTTCCTCGACGCCGGCTTCATCGTGATGCTGCCGATCATCTACACGGTGGCGCGGCGACTGGGCGGCTCTTTCATGCTCTACGTGCTGCCCTCCATCGGCGCCTTCCTGATGATGCACGCGCTCACCCCGCCCCACCCCGGACCCACCGCCGCCGCCACCGTCATGGGGGCCGACATCGGCCTGGTGGTGCTGATCGCGCTCGTGGTGGGCCTGCCCACCTGGTACCTGGCCGGCTACCGGCTCAGCCTCGTCATCGCCAAGCGCTACCCGGACATGCCCGTGCCCAACCTGCTCGGTGAGGTGGAGCTCGACGAGGACACGCCCCGACCGGGCTTCTGGACCATCATCTTCGTGCTGCTCCTGCCCCTCGTGCTGATCTTCTTCAACACCCTCTTCTCGACCCTCGCGGCCAGCGGAGCCGTCGGGGAGGACAACGTCCTCTTCGAGCTGTCCCGGCTGATCGGCAGCACCCCGATCGCGCTGCTGATCGCCGCGCTGGCCGCGATGTACCTGCTGTACCTGCGCCCGCGCCGCGGCCGGGGCACCATCGGCGGGGCCCTGGAGGACCTGGTCGACAACGCCCTCGCCCCCGTCTGCTCCATCATCCTCATCACCGGCGCCGGCGGCGCCTTCGGCCGCGTGCTCACCGAGACCGGCATCGGCGGCACCATCGCCGGGGGACTGGACGCCGCGGGGCTGCCCGTCATCCTGGCCGGCTTCCTCGTGGCGGTCGCCTTCCGCGTCGCCCAGGGCTCCGCGACCGTGGCCGCCACCACCGCGGGCTCCATCATGGCGCCGGCCGTCGCGGAGCTCGGCCTGTCCGGGGTCGCCCTGGCCGCCATCGTGGTCGCCATCTCCGCGGGATCCATCACGTTCTCGCACGTCAACGACTCGGGCTTCTGGCTGATCGGCAAGTTCTGCGGCTTCGACACCGTGACCACGCTCAAGACGTGGTCGGTGATCGCCACGGCGATCGGCTTCATGGCCTTCGCCCTCGCCTGGATCCTCTACGCCGTCGCCGCGTGACCCTGTCGCCACGACCACCCACCAAGGAGAGCACCATGCCGCACACACCCCAGAACTGGCCGATCGGCGCCGCGCTGCTGAACTTCCCGGGCACCACGCCCGACGGCCGCGATCTCACGACCGCCGGGCCCGAGGCCTGGAAGCAGACGCTGCGCGAGGTGCGCCTCGCGGGCTTCGACCACGTCGACCTCACCGACTCCTGGGTCCGGGCCGCCGACCTCGACGCCGACGGACGCCGGCAGCTGCTCGAGACCGCCCGGTCCTACGACCTCGCCTTCAGCGACATCGCCGTGACCCGCAAGAGCGTGATCACCCCGGACGAGGACAGGGCCCGGGGGAACATGGACTACACGAAGCGGACCATCGACGCCGCTGCGGACCTCGAGGTGCCCATGGTGTGCCTGGGTCTGCACGACCCGTTCACCGAGCCGCAGAAGCAGGCCACCTGGTTCTGGCTGGCGGAGGGCGCCGAGGACGAGGACACCCCGGAGAACCGGGAGAAGGCCGCGGCCCGCTTCCGCGAGCTGGGCGAGTACGCCGCGGAGCGGGGCGTTAGCCTGTCCCTGGAGATGTACGAAGGCACCTTCCTCGGCACCGCCGACAGTTCCGTGCAGCTCGTCACCGCCGTGGACCTGCCCAACGTGGGACTGTGCCCCGACATCGGCAACATCGTCCGCCTGCACCGCGAGGTCGAGGACTGGCGCGAGATGCTGACCAAGATGCTGCCCCACACGAACTACTGGCAGCTCAAGAACTACTTCCGGGACCACGACCCCGTCACCGGGTCCTACGCCTCGGCCCCGGCGCCGCTGGCCCTCGGCTTCATCAACTACCGCGAGGCCATCGGCATGGCCCTGGCCGCCGGCTTCGACGGCCCCATGTGCGTGGAGCACTACGGTGGCGACGGCCTCACGGTGACCGCGATGAACCGCGACTACATCCGGGAGATCCTGACCGCCAAGCTCCCGGAGGACTGACCTCCACCGGCGCGGCCCCGGTCCCGGTGCGGGGCCGGGGCCGTCCCGTACCCGGACCGGGGCCGCGTGCGACGCCGTGCCGCCCGGGGACCCGACGCCGGCCTCCGGTCCGTGCGCGCCGACGACGCCGGGACCGGTCCTGCGCCCGCTGACGCAGGGAGGCACCGCGGGCGCTCGCTCTCGGCCGAACATCCTTCAGCCCGCTTACCTTTTGCCGCGGCACCCCGTAGCGTGGAACGCGCACGTCATCCGGGCACCACGCCACAGAAGGAGCACCAGAATGCGCAAGATCCTCTTCATGGTCGGCACCGCGATCTTCAGCCGCGTCATGGCGAAGCGTCGGGAGAAGAAGGCCGGGAACCACTAGGCGGGCCTCGCCACCGCGCCCCGGACCCGGCGGTGCCGACGTCCGGCACCGCCGGGTCCTGGAGCGGCAGGTCGACGACGGCTTGATCCTCGAGGCCGGACAGGACCCCGGCTACGGGGCCGCCCGGCCCGGCGCCCGGTGGCCGGACGTGTCCCCCACCGCGAAGCGCCATTCGGTGCGGGAGCGGTAGGTCTCGCCCGGGCGCAGCACCGGGTCGGTGAGTTCGGGGTGGTTCGGGGAGTCGGGGTGGTGCTGGGGTTCCAGGGCGATGCCGGCCCGGCGTGGTAGGGGTGCCCGGCGGGGCCGGTGATGGTGCCGTCCAGGGCGTTGCCGGTGTAGACCTGCAGGGCCGGCTGGTCGGTGAACAGCTCCACGGACCGCCCGCTCGCCGGGTGCTCCAGGCGCGCGGCCCGGCGCAGGCCGGCCCCGCGCAGGTGGAAGGAGTGGTCGATGCCGCCCACCGCGGTGATGTCCGGGTGCTCCGCGCGCATCCGGTCCCCGAGGCGGGCCGGGGTGGTGAGGTCCAGCGGGGTGCCGGCCACGGGGGTCAGGGCCCCGGTGGGGAGCCCGTGGTCGTCCACCGGGAGGTAGGAGTCGGCGGTGACGGTGAGCCGGTGGTCCTCGATCGTGCCGGCGCCTTCGCCGGCGAGGTTGAGGTAGAGGTGGCTGGCCAGTGAGGCCACGGTGGGGGCGTCGGTGCGGGCGTCCAGGTCCAGGGTCACGGTGTGGCCGCGCACCCGGTAGGTGGCGGTGACGGTGAGCTCTCCGGGGAAGCCCTGGTCCCCGTGCGGGCTGATCAGCTCCAGGGTCAGCCGGTCCGGGGCGGCGGCCACCGTCCGCCAGAGTCTGCGGTGGAAGCCCTCGGGGCCTCCGTGCAGGGTGTTTCCGCCCTCGTTGGCGGCCAGTTCCACGAGCACGTCGTCGAGGGGGAAGCCGGCCCCGGCGATGCGGTTGGCGTAGCGGCCCACGACCGCGCCCAGGAAGGCTTCCGGGGGTGCCGTGTAGCCGGTGGCGTCCGGGTGGCCCAGGGCGAGGTTGGTGGTGGCCCCGGTGCTGT
>NZ_JBISWJ010000096.1:0-6278 GCF_044462225.1 Kocuria kalidii
TCCCCCATCCCCCCACGAAGGAAATCCCGACATGAGCAGACGAGCCCCCTTCCTCCGCGCCGGAGCGGCCACCGCCGTCGCCGCCCTGTGCCTCACCGCGGTCCCCCAGGCCGCGACCGCCGCCCCCGACACCCGGCCTCCCGGCCTGGCCAAGCAGGACACCCTGCGCTGGAACACGCCGAAGGACTTCTACATCGGCAGCGCCGTGGCCGGCGGAGGCCACCACACCTCTGCCGACTACCCGGAGCCCTTCCCCTCCGATCCCGAGTACCGCTCGGTCCTGGCGCGGGAGTTCAGCTCCCTGACCCCCGAGAACCAGATGAAGTGGGAGTTCATCCACCCCGAGGAGGGCGTGTACGACTTCGGCCCCGCCGACGACATCGTCGACTTCGCCGAGGCCAACGGGCAGGTCGTGCGCGGCCACACCCTGTTCTGGCACAGCCAGAACCCCGACTGGCTCGAGAACGGGAACCACACCCCGGAGGAGCTGCGCGCCATCCTCAAGGACCACGTCTACACGGTGGTCGGCCACTACGAGGGCCGCATCCAGCAGTGGGAGGTCGCCAACGAGATCTTCGACGACAGCGGGAACCTGCGGATGCAGGACAACATCTGGCTCCGCGAGCTGGGGCCGGGCATCATCGCCGACATCTTCCGCTGGGCCCACGACGCCGACCCGAACGCCCAGCTGTTCTTCAACGACTACAACGTGGAGGGCATCAACGCGAAGTCCGACGCCTACTACGCGCTGATCCAGGACCTGCTCGCCCAGGGCGTGCCGGTGCACGGCTTCGGCATGCAGACCCACCTGGGTCTGCAGTACGGCTTCGACGGGCGGATGCAGCAGAACCTGCAGCGCTTCGACGACCTCGGCCTGGAGACGGCCGTCACCGAGATCGACGTCCGCGGACCGGTCGACGCGGACGACCGGATGACCGAGGAGCTGCGCGAGAAGCAGGCCGACTGGTACCGCATGGCGCTCGAGGCGTGCCTGGCCGTGGAGGACTGCAACTCCTTCACCGTGTGGGGCGTGCTCGACGAGCACTCCTGGGTGCCGAACACCTTCCCCGGCTACGGGGACGCCCTGACCATGGAGGGCGACTACGAGCGCAAGCCGGCCTACGACGCCCTGCAGGAGACCCTGGTCCGGTCCCAGCCGGGCGGCGAGGCGAAGTGGACGCACCACCCCGCGTTCCGCTGAGCTGAGCGCCCGGGACGGCCCGGACGGCGACGGGGCCCGCTCGTGCGAGCGGGCCCCGTCGTCGTCCCCGGCCCGGAGCGGGTCAGCGCCGGTCGATCCAGCGGGCCGGGGAGTCGTAGATGGGCTCGAGCGCCGTCGCGGCCGCACCGGTCAGGGCGGGGTGGGCGTCCGCGGCCGACCGCTGGATCTCGACGGGCCCCTCCTCCGCCGTGAGGGCGTGGGCCTCGAGGACCTCGCGCAGCACGGGCTCGAGCTCCGGCGCGATCGGGGCGAAGTAGCCGGAGAGCACGACCGTCGACAGGTCGAGGACGTTCATCGAGTTGGCGAGCACCACCCCCAGCGGGCGCCCGATCATCTCCATGACCGCCTCCCGGCTCTGCAGCCGCTCGGCCGTGGCCGCCACGAGGTCCTCGATCCGGACGTCCTCCGGCAGGCCGGTCCTGCCCCGCAGCGCGTGGTAGCTGGCGTAGGCCTCGAGGCAGCCGCGGCGCCCGCACCGGCACAGCTCCCCGCCGGGCGTGATCGTGACGTGGCCCAGTTCCCCGGCCCAGCCGTGCTCGCCCCGGTGGATGCGGCCGTCCAGGACCACGGCACCCCCGATGCCGGTCTGGCCGTGCAGGAAGAGGAAGGACTCCCCCGGCCGGCGCAGCACCTCCGTGCGCGCGGCCAGCATGCTGTCGTTGCCGGCGGTGAGCGAGGGGCCCCGGAACTCCGGGAGCTGCCGGAGCCGCTCGACCAGCGGGACGCCCTCCCAGGACAGGTTCGGGGCGGAGAGCACCGTGGCCCGGTCCGTGGAGAGCCGGCCGGGCACGGAGACGCAGATCCCCGCCACGGGCACGTCCCGGCGGGAGGACAGGGCGTCGTCGAGCAGCGCGGCCAGCACCGAGGCCACCTCCTCCACGGACGCCCCCGCGAAGGCCCCGAACCGGGACTCCTCGTGGAGGACGCGGCCGCCCAGATCCGTGACGAGGCACGCCAGGTGGTCCGCGGCGATCTCCAGCCCCACGCCCAGCACGGTCTCCCGGGCCACGGTCAGGGGGATCATCGGCCGCCCGGACACCCGCGCGCCCGTGTGCCGCCCCTCGACGAGCAGCCCGGCGTCGAGCAGCTCCTGCACCAGCTTGGAGACGGTGGGCTTCGTGAGACCCGTGCGCTTCGCGAGCGCGGCCCGCGAGACCGGCTCCCCCGCGGCCGCCACGGCGCGCAGCACGGTGGAGAGATTGTGCTCCCGCAGGTGGCTCGACTGCACGGACGGCTCTCCTCTGGTGCCGGCGGGACCGTGCCCGGTGCGGGACGCGGCCGACCGGACGGCAGAAATTCCGTCGCCGGTCTTCCCCCACGGTATCCCAGCTCCTATAGTAAGTAACGGTAACTAACCAACTGGGAAAGGACCTCCGGTGCCCACCACCTCCCCCGCGACCTCCCTCGCCTCCTCGCTCTCCCCGACCCCCGCGGACAAGTTCTCCTTCGGCCTCTGGACCGTCGGCTGGGCGGCCCGCGACCAGTTCGGCAACGCGTCCCGGCCCGACCTCGACCCCCTCGAGTCCGTGCGGAAGCTGAAGGAGCTCGGCGCCTGGGGCTTCACGTTCCACGACAACGACCTGATCCCCTTCGACGCCTCCGAGGCCCAGCGCGAGAAGCTGATCGGGCAGCTGAAGCAGACCGTCGACGAGACCGGCATGGTCTGCGAGATGGTCACCACCGACACCTTCGCGGAGCCGATCTTCAAGGACGGCGCGTTCACGTCCAACGACCGGCGGGTCCGGCGCTACGGCCTGCGCAAGGTGCTGCGCAACGTGGACCTCGCCGCCGAGCTCGGCGCCACGACCTTCGTGATGTGGGGCGGGCGCGAGGGCACCGAGTACGACTCCTCCAAGGACCTCTTCGCCGCCCTGGACCGCTACGCCGAGGGCATCGACACCGTGGCCGGGTACATCAAGTCCCAGGGCTACGACATGCGCATCGGCATCGAGCCCAAGCCCAACGAGCCGCGCGGCAACATCTTCCTGCCCACCATCGGTCACGCGCTGGCGTTCATCGACCGGCTCGACAACGGGGACGTCGTGGGCGTGAACCCGGAGACCGGGCACGAGCAGATGGCCACGCTCAACTACACGCACGGCCTCGCCGAGGCGCTGTGGTGCGAGAAGCTGTTCCACATCGACCTCAACGGCCAGAACGGCCCGATGTACGACCAGGACCTGGTGTTCGGCCATGGCAACCTGATCAGCGCCTTCTTCACGGTCGACCTGCTCGAGAACGGGTTCCCGTCCAAGCCGGGCGCCTACCAGGGTGCCCGCCACTTCGACTTCAAGCCCTCCCGCACCGAGCACGTCGAGGGCGCCTGGGACTCGGCGGCGGCGAACATGCAGATGTACCTGCTCCTGAAGCAGCGGGCCGTGGCCTTCCGCCAGGACCCCGAGGTCCAGGAGGCCATGGAGCAGTCCGGCGTCCTCGAGCTCGGCGAGCCGACCCTCGCGCAGGGCGAGGACCTGCAGGCGTTCCTCGCCGACCGCAGCGTCTACGAGGACCTCGACCTGACCGGCCCCTCGGAGCGCAACTACGGCTTCGTGCGCCTGCACCAGCTCGCCGTCGAGCACCTCATGGGCGCCCGCGGCTGACGCACCCGGGGTTCGGCTCCCGCCCCCGATCCCGGGTGCCGAGTCCCGTCCCGGTCCGGTCCGGCGCACGTCCCCCCTGCGCCGGGCCGGACGTCCCGCGGCGCCGCCGGCGCCGGCCCGCACCCACCCTGCACCGAGGTGATTTCATGGCACGCACGACCGTCCTGGGCATCGACTCCTCCACCCAGTCCACCAAGGCGCTCCTCGTCGACGCCGCCACCGGCGAGGTGCTCGCGCAGCGCCGCGCCCCCCACCCGGACGGCACCGAGGTGGACCCGCGGGCCTGGCTCGCCGCGCTCGACGACGCCGCCGGCCCCTTCCTCGAGGAGGCCGCCGCCGTGTCCGTCGGGGGCCAGCAGCACGGGATGGTCGCCCTCGACGAGCACGACGCCGTGGTGCGCGACGCCCTGCTGTGGAACGACACCCGATCGGCGCCGCAGGCGCGCGAGCTCGTCGAGGAGATGGGTGGAGCGGCCGCCTGCGCCGAGGAGCTCGGCAGCGTGCTGGTCGCGTCCATGACGTCCACGAAGCTGCGCTGGATGGCGGAGCACGAACCGGACAACGCCGCCCGCACCCACCGGGTGCTCCTGCCCCACGACTACCTGTCGTGGCACCTCGGCGCCGACAAGGCCTCGTTCGGCACCGACCGCGGCGACGCCTCGGGCACCGGCTACTTCTCCACGCGCACCGGCACGTGGAACTCCGCGCTGGTCGAGCAGGCGCTCGGGCACGACGTCGAGCTCCCGCAGGTGGCCGCGACCCCGCACGAGGTGATGGGCCGCACGGCCGCGGGGGCGGTGCTCGCGGCGGGCACCGGCGACAACATGGCGGCCGCGCTGGGCATCGCGCTCGGCCCGGGGGACGTGTCCCTGTCGATCGGCACCTCCGGCGTCGCGGCCATGGTCTCGGAGACCCGCACCGCGGATCCCGGCGGACTCGTGACCGGCTTCGCCGACGCCACCGGCCGGTACCTGCCCATGGCCACGACCCTCAACGCCGCACGGATCCTGGAGTTCGGGGCCCGGGTCCTGGGCGTCGACCACGCCGGCCTCGCCGACCTGGCCCTGGCCGGACGCCCCGGGGCGGGCGGGGTGACGCTGCTCCCGTACCTCGACGGGGAGCGCACGCCCGACCGGCCCGAGGCCCGCGCCACGCTCCACGGGATGTCCTCGCGCACCGGCCGGGAGGACATCGCCCGGGCCTGCGTGGAGGGCCTGCTCTGCTCCCTCGCCGACGGTGTGGCCGCGCTCGAGCGGGCCACCGGCACCACCGCGGACCGGATCCTCCTGATCGGCGGCGGCGCGCAGTCCGAGGCGGTGCGCCGGCTCGCCCCGGCCGTGCTCGGCCGGCCCGTGCTGGTGCCCGCCCCCGGGGAGTACGTGGCCCTCGGGGCCGCCCGGCAGGCCGCCTGGGCCCTCTCGGGCGCCGACGAGCCCCCGGCCTGGGCGCTCTCCGGTGCCCAGGAGTACACGGCGGAGCCGACGCCCGCGGTCATGGAGGCCTACCGCACGCTGCGGGACCGGACCGCCGACTGGTCACAGCCCTCCGCCGGTGGGTCCCGTGCGCGGTGAGACCTCCCCGCAGGCCTTCGGGGCGCTGCCGGACGGCCGGGAGGTCACCGTCCACACCCTCTCGGACCCGGGCGGGCTGGTCCTGCGGGTCCTGGACCTCGGCGCCACCGTCCAGGCCCTGCACGTCCCCGACAGCACCGGGGCCACCACCAACCTCGCCCTGGGCCACCCGGACGCCACCGGCTACACGGCACCCCCGGAAGCCTTCCTGGGCGCGGTCGTGGGCCGCTACGCCAACCGCATCGCCGGGGCCGGCTTCCCCCTCGACGACGTGCTCGTGGAACTGGCCGCCAACGAGGGCGGAAACACCCTGCACGGAGGCCCCGAGGGCTTCCACCGCAGACTCTGGCGGACGGTGGCCGCCGCCCCGGACCGGCTGACCCTGGAGCTGATCAGCCCGCACGGGGACCAGGGCTTCCCCGGAGAGCTCACCGTCACCGCCACCTACCGGGTGCGCGGCCACACCGTGACCCTGGACCTGGACGCCCGCACCGACGCCCCCACCGTGGCCTCACTGGCCAGCCACCTCTACCTCAACCTCGCCGGCGAAGGCGCCGGCACGATCGAGGACCACCGGCTCACCGTCACCGCCGACTCCTACCTCCCGGTGGACGACCACGGGCTCCCCACCGGGGCCCTGACCCCCGTGGCCGGCACCCCGCTGGACCTCACCACCCCGGCCCGCCTCGGGGACCGGATGCGCGCGGAGCACCCGGACATCACCGCGGTGGGCGGCATCGACCACTCCTTCCACCTGCGCGGGGCCGGCCTGCGCCGGGCCGCGCGCCTGGAGCACCCGGCGAGCGGGCGGTCCGTGGAGCTGTTCACCGACCAGCCGGCCCTGCAGGTCTACACCGGCAACGCCCTGGACGGCACCATCACCGG
>NZ_JBISWJ010000097.1:0-36491 GCF_044462225.1 Kocuria kalidii
CCGCCCGGATCCATCCGGGAGGCGGGCCGGCTGTCGTTAGGCTGGACCCCATGATCATCGGCACCGGCATCGACGTGGTGGACATCGCCCGCTTCGAGGAGCAGATCGCCCGCACCCCCGGCCTCGTGGCCCGGCTGTTCACCCCGCCGGAGCGGGAGCTGCACGTCCGCTCCCTGGCCGCCCGCTTCGCCGCGAAGGAGGCCGCGGCGAAGGCGCTCAAGGCACCGCCGGGGATGATCTGGCAGCACTGCTGGATCGAGAAGGACCCCTCCGGGGCTCCGCTGCTGTGCACCGAGGGCACCGTGGCGGACGAGGCCCGCCGGCAGGGCATCGACCGGTGGCACCTCACCATGACCCACGACGGCGGGATCGCGATGGCCATGGTCATCGCCGAGCGCACGGGGGGCCTGTCGTGATCGCGGCCTGGACCGGCGAGCAGGTCCGGGCGGCCGAGACGCCCTTCCTCGAGCGGGGCGAGGGGCCGGCGCTCATGCGGCGCGCCGCCCACGGCCTGGCCCTCGCCTGCGCCGAGCGCCTGCGCGCCCGCCGGGGACACGTCCGCGGGGCGCGCGTGGTGGTCCTGGCGGGCACCGGCAACAACGGCGGGGACGGGCTGTGGGCCGGGGCGGAGCTCGCGCGCCGCGGCGCGGCCGTGCTGGCCGTGGCCGTCGGGGACCGGCTGCACCCGGAGGGTGCTGCGGCCCTCGCGGCCGCCGGCGGCAGGGTGCTGGCCGCCGGGGACGGCGACCCGGCGCGGGCGGCCGGGCACGTGCTCGGCGCCGACCTGGTGCTCGACGCCGTGCTCGGGACCGGCGCCCGGGGCGGGCTGCGCGGGCCGGCCGCGGAGCTCGTCCGTGCGGTCCTCGACCGGTGGCCCCGGGACGGGGGACCGGTGGTGGTGGCGTGCGACGTCCCGTCGGGCGTCGCCGCGGACACCGGCGCGGTGGCGGGTCCCGTCCTGCCCGCGGACCTCACCGTGACGTTCGCCGGGGCGAAGGCGGGCCTGCTGCTCCCGCCGGGGGAGCGCTGGTGCGGCGAGGTGCGGACGGTGCCCATCGGGATCGAGCACGCCCTGCCGGAGCCCGCGCTGCGGCGCCTGGAGCGCGACGACGCCGCGGCGCTGTGGCCGCGGCCCGGAGCGGCCTCCCACAAGTACTCGCGCGGCGTGGTGGGCGTCGTCGCCGGTTCCCCGACCTACCCCGGCGCGGCGCTCATGTGCACGCGCGCCGCCGTGGACTCCGGCGCGGGCATGGTCCGCCACCTCGGCGACGCCGCCACCCGTTCCCTGGTGTGCCTGACGAGCCCCGAGGTGGTCGCCTCCGAGGACCACCCGGACGCCGTGCACGTCCAGGCCTGGGTCGTCGGCCCCGGTGCGGTGGGGGACGACGCCCAGGAGTCCCGGACGGACGCCGTGCTCGCGGGACCGCTGCCGGCGGTCGTCGACGCCGGCGCGCTCGCCGCGGCCGCGCGGGCGGCCGCCGACGGCGCCCTGGGCCCGGGGAAGGTCCTGACCCCGCACGCCGGGGAGCTCGCGCAGGTGCTGGCCTGGCTCGCCGCCCTCGGGGACGGCGGGGAGGCCCCCGACCGGGAGGCGGTCGAGGCCGAGCCGGCCCGGTGGGCCCGGGCGGCCGCGGAGGCGACCGGCGCCGTCGTGGTGCTCAAGGGCGCCACCACGCTCGTCGCGGCCCCGGACGGCACGCTGCTGTCCCAGGCGGACGGCAGCCCGTGGCTGGCGACGGCCGGCAGCGGGGACACCCTCGCCGGGATCATGGGCACGGCGCTGGCCGGCTGCGCCGAGGAGCCGGACGCGTTCGCCGCCGCGGGGGAGTGGGCCCGCGGGGACGCGCGCCTCGCGGTGGCCGCCGCGCTGGCCGTGGCCGTGCACGGGTGGGCCTCCCGGCTGGAGGGCCTCGGCCCCGTGCCGCCCACGGCGCTGTCCGCGAACGTCCGCACGGTCCTGCGCTTCGGCCGCTGAGGGCGCTCCCCGGCCCCCGGCGACCCGCGCCCGGGACGCGGGCGGCTCCCGTCCGGGCTAAGATCGATCCCACTTGCCCCATTCCCAGCCCGCTGACGGTGACCCCTGCCCGGCGGTACGACAGGAGATCCCCTATGGAAGTCTGGCCAGGTCAGCCCTATCCCCTCGGAGCCACCTTCGACGGCACCGGCACCAACTTCGCCCTCTTCAGCGAGGCCGCCGAGCAGGTCGAGCTGTGCCTGTTCGACGAGGACGGGACCGAGACCCGGATCCAGGTCGACGCGCAGGACAGCTACGTCTGGCACTGCTACCTGCCGACGATCCAGCCCGGGCAGCGCTACGGCTACCGTGTGCACGGACCGTGGGACCCCGCCGAGGGCCAGCGTTTCAACCCCGCCAAGCTGCTGCTCGACCCCTACGCCAAGGCCGTCTCCGGCCGGATGGACTGGGACCAGGCGCTCTTCTCCTACGACTTCGGCGACGAGGACTCGTTCAACGACGAGGACTCCGCCCCCCACATGATGATGGGCGTGGTGATCAACCCGTTCTTCAACTGGGAGGGCGACCGGACGCCCCGCACGCCGTACCACAAGTCGGTGATCTACGAGGCCCACGTCAAGGGCCTCACCCAGCAGCACCCCGAGGTGCCCGAGGAGCAGCGCGGCACCTACGCCGGCGTGGCCCACCCCGAGGTGATCTCGCACCTGCAGAAGCTGGGCGTCACCGCCATCGAGCTCATGCCCGTGCACCAGTTCGTGCAGGACAGCACCCTGCTCGACCAGGACCTGCGCAACTACTGGGGCTACAACACCATCGGGTTCTTCGCCCCGCACAACGAGTACCACTCGACCAACGACCTCGGCGGGCAGGTCCAGGAGTTCAAGGCCATGGTGCGGGCCCTGCACCAGGCCGACATCGAGGTCATCCTCGACGTGGTGTACAACCACACGGCCGAGGGCAACCACATGGGCCCCACGCTGTCCATGAAGGGCATCGACAACCAGGCCTACTACCGGACGGTGGAGGGCGACCAGAAGTTCTACATGGACTACACGGGCACCGGCAACACCCTCAACGTCCGGCACCCCCACTCGCTGCAGCTGATCATGGACTCCCTGCGCTACTGGGTGACCGAGATGCACGTGGACGGCTTCCGCTTCGACCTCGCCTCCGCGCTGGCCCGGGAGTTCTACGACGTGGACAAGCTCGCCACGTTCTTCGAGCTCGTCCAGCAGGACCCGGTCGTCTCCCAGGTGAAGCTCATCGCGGAGCCGTGGGACGTCGGCCCCGGCGGCTACCAGGTGGGCAACTTCCCGCCCCAGTGGACGGAGTGGAACGGGAAGTACCGGGACACCGTGCGCGACTTCTGGCGCGGCGAGCCCGCGACCCTGGGGGAGTTCGCCTCGCGCATCACGGGCTCCGCGGACCTCTACGAGCACAGCGGGCGCCGCCCGTTCGCCTCGATCAACTTCGTCACGGCCCACGACGGCTTCACGCTGCGGGACCTGGTCTCCTACAACGAGAAGCACAACGAGGCCAACGGCGAGGGCAACAACGACGGCGAGTCCCACAACCGCTCCTGGAACTGCGGCGTGGAGGGGCCCACCGACGACCCCGAGGTGCTCGCCCTGCGCTCCCGCCAGCAGCGCAACTTCCTCGCGACGCTGCTGCTGTCCCAGGGCACGCCCATGGTGCTGCACGGCGACGAGCTGGGCCGCACCCAGGGCGGCAACAACAACACGTACTGCCAGGACAACGAGCTGTCGTGGATCAACTGGGACACCATGGACGGCCCGCTCACCGAGTTCGTCGCCGCCGTGACCCACCTGCGCCACGACCACCCGACGTTCCGGCGCTCGGAGTTCTTCGACGGGCGCCCCGTCGAGATGGACGCGGACGACACCGGCCGCCCCATGCCGGACATCGCCTGGCTGAACACGGACGGGGCCCCGCTCAAGCCCGCCGACTGGGACGAGCCCCTGTCCCGCTCCTTCGGGATGTGGCTCAACGGCCACGGCATCGCCGGCGTCGACATGCGCGGGCGGCCCATCACCGACGTGAACTTCATCGTGTACTTCAACTCCAACCCGGAGCCCGTCAAGTGCAAGCTCCCGCCGGTGCGCTACGGCCGGCAGTGGGAGGAGGTCATCGACACCGCGGGCAAGTACGCCGACGGGCAGATCCGCAAGGCGCGGACCGCGATCGTGCTCGAGGGCAAGTCGATGGTCGTGCTGCGCGCCTACGAGGCCCCCGAGGAGGAGCCCGACGCGTCGGTCGCCGCCTCCGTGGCCGCCTACGCCAAGACGCCGCAGGACCAGTGACCTGACGGCACCGGCAGGCTGTCGACCCGGGAACGGGTCGACAGCCTGCTGGCGTTTCCGGGGCCGGGCCGACAGACTGGTGCCGTGCGCACACCGACTTCGACCTACCGACTCCAGATCACCTCCGACCTGACCCTCGACCGCGCGGCGGGGCTCGTGGACTACCTCCACGACCTCGGCGCCGACTGGGTCTACCTCTCACCCATCCTCCGGGCCGTCGACGGCTCCGACCACGGCTACGACGTCGCGTCCCCCGCCGAGGTGGATCCCGTCCGGGGCGGTGCCGCCGGGCTCAAGGCGCTCGCCGACGCCGCCCACGACCGCGGCATGGGCGTTCTGGTGGACATCGTCCCGAACCACCAGGGCGTCGCCGCTCCGGAGCAGAACCCCTGGTGGTGGTCCCTGCTGGAGCAGGGGCAGGAGTCGCCGTACGCGCGGGCCTTCGACGTCGAGTGGACGGCCGGCGGCGGCAGGGTGCTGATCCCCGTGCTGGGCGACGGCGACGACGAGCTCGCGCAGCTGCGGGTCCAGGACGGCACGCTGCGCTACTACGACAACGTCTACCCCCTGGCCGAGGGCACCTGGACGGCGGGCGACGACCCGCAGGACGTCCACGACCGGCAGCACTACGAGCTCGTCAACTGGCGCCGCGGCGACGCCGAGCTCAACTACCGCCGGTTCTTCACCGTGGCCACGCTGGCGGGCGTGCGCGTCGAGGACCCGGCGGTCTTCGAGGAGTCCCACGCGGAGATCAGGCGGTGGATCGACGAGGGGCTCGTCGACGGCCTGCGCATCGACCACCCCGACGGCCTGCGCGACCCCCGGGGGTACCTCGAGCAGCTGAAGGAGCTCACGGGCGGCGCGTACGTCGTCGTCGAGAAGATCCTCGAGCCCGGGGAGCGGCTGCCCCGCGACTGGGCCACGGAGGGCACCACCGGCTACGACGCCCTCGGCACGATCGACCGGCTGCTCACCGACCCGGCCGGGGAGTACGCGCTCACGAGCCTGGACGCCCGGCTGCGCGGCGGCGAACCCGTGCACTGGGACGAGATGATCCACGGCACCAAGCGCGCCATGGCCGACAACGCCCTGCACGCGGAGGTCCTGCGCCTGGCCCGCACCGTGCCCGACGACGCCGGGCTCGGCCGGGACGAGACCGTGGACGCCCTCGCGGAGATCCTCGCGAACTTCCCGGTGTACCGCAGCTACCTGCCCGAGGGGGCCGAGCACCTGCGGGCGGCCCTCGACGCGGCCCGCGAGCAGCGTCCCGACCTCACCGGCACGATCGGGACCCTGGGCCGGCTCCTCGGGGTCGACGCGACGGCGGAGGCCGAGCTCGGCGAGCTCGCGCGCCGCTTCCAGCAGACCTCCGGGATGGTCATGGCCAAGGGCGTCGAGGACACCGCGTTCTACCGCTTCCCCCGCCTGACGTCCCTGACCGAGGTGGGCGGCGACCCCTCGCACTTCGCCGTGGCGCCGGAGGAGGCCCACGCCGAGCTCGCCCGCCGGGCCCGCGAGGAGCCCCTGGCCATGACGACCCTGTCCACCCACGACACCAAGCGCTCCGAGGCCGTGCGGGCGCGGATCACCGTGCTGGCCGAGGCCGGGGAGCAGTGGGCCGGCGTGGTCGGCACCGTGCAGAAGCTCGCCGAGCAGGCCGGGGACCGGGTGGGCGACGGCCCGCTGGTGAACCTCGTGCTCCAGGCCGTGGTGGGCGCCTGGCCCCTCTCGCAGGAGCGGGCGCTGGACTACGCCCTCAAGGCCGCTCGCGAGGCCGGCAACTCCACCGCCTGGGTCGACGGGGACGCCGACTTCGAGCAGCGGCTGACCCGGTTCCTCGAGCTGGTCTTCCACGACCCGCAGATGCGGGCCGTCGTCGAGGGCTTCGCCGCGCACGTCACCGAGGCCGGCTGGTCGAACGGGCTCGCCGCCAAGCTCGTCCAGCTCACGATGCCCGGCGTCCCGGACGTCTACCAGGGGTCCGAGCTGTGGGCCGAGTCCCTCGTGGACCCCGACAACCGCCGTCCCGTCGACTTCGAGGAGCGGGCCGCCCGGCTCGCCCGGCTGGACACCCCCGTGGGCGGGACCGCGGACGGGATCCCCGCCGTGGGACCCGACGGGGCCGCCAAGCTGCTCGTCACGAGTCGCGCCCTGCGGCTGCGCCGGGACCGGCCCGAGCTGTTCTCCGGCTACACCCCGCTCACCGCGTCCGGTCCCCTGGCCGCGCACGTCTTCGCCTTCGACCGCGGCGGCGCCGTGACCGTGGCCACCCGCCTGCCCCTGGGCCTCGCGTCCCGGGGCGGCTTCGCCGACGAGACCCTGGACCTGCCCGAGGGCGAGTTCGAGGACGTGCTGACCCACCGCCCGCACACGGGCACCGTGGCGCTGTCCCAGCTGCTGTCCGACTACCCCGTGGCGCTGCTGCGCCGGAAGGACTCCTGAACCTCCATGAACACCCGTGACCACCTCGACCGCTTCGACGTCTGGGCCCCGCACGCCAAGGCGGTGACCGTGCGGATCGAGGGCGACGACCACGACATGGTACCGGCCGGGTCCCTGCCCGAGGGCTCCGCGGGGGGCCCGGCGGCCGGCCGTGAGGGCTGGTGGACGCTGCCCGACGGCGCCGACGTCCCCACGGGGACCGTGCGCTACGGCTATGTCCTCGGCAAGACCTTCGACGAGGGCACGGCCCAGGAGCGCTCCCAGGTCTCCGAGGTCCTCCCGGACCCCCGCTCCCGCCGCCAGCCCCAGGGCGTGCACGACCTCTCGTGCACGTTCGACCCCTCCGAGCACCGCTGGGGCGACGCCGCGTGGACCGGCCGCACCCTGGCGGGGTCGGTGGTCTACGAGCTGCACATCGGCACGTTCACCCCGGAGGGCACCCTCGACTCGGCCGTCGAGCGGCTCGACCACCTCGCCGGCCTCGGTGTGGACTTCGTCGAGCTGCTGCCCGTGAACGGCTTCAACGGCGAGCGCAACTGGGGCTACGACGGGGTCCTCTGGTACACGGTGGCCGAGTCCTACGGCGGGCCGGCGGCCTACCAGCGCTTCGTGGACGCGTGCCACCAGCGCGGGATCGGCGTGATCCAGGACGTCGTCTACAACCACCTCGGCCCGTCCGGGAACTACCTGCCCCTGTTCGCCGACTACTTCAAGCCGGGCTCCAGCACCTGGGGCGACCTCATCAACCTCGACGGATGGGGCTCGGACGGCGTCCGCGACTACATCCTGGACAACGTGGAGATGTGGCTGCGCGACCACCACGTGGACGGGTTCCGGCTCGACGCCGTGCACGCCCTGCAGGACCACCGGGCCGTGCACATCCTCGAGGAGATCGCCGAGCTCGTCGAGCGCGTGGGCGTGGAGACCGGCAAGCCCCTGTTCACGATCGCGGAGTCCGACCTCAACGACCACCGGATGATCACGCCGACCACGGCCAACGGCCTGGGCATGACCGGGCAGTGGCTCGACGACTTCCACCACGCGGCGCACGTGGCGCTCACCGGGGAGACACAGGGCTACTACGCGGACTTCGCCGCGCTCGCCACGCTCGACAAGGTCATGCAGGACGCCTTCTACCACGACGGCACCATGTCGGTCTTCCGCGGCCGGCACCACGGCCGGCCCGTCGACAAGCAGCGGATCCGCCCGTGGCAGTTCGTCACGTGCATCCAGAACCACGACCAGATCGGCAACCGCGCGGCGGGGGACCGGATCAGCGCGAGCCTCACGCCCGACCAGCTCGTGCTGGGCGCCACGCTCCTGCTCACCCAGCCCTTCACGCCCATGCTGTTCATGGGAGAGGAGTGGGGCGCGTCCACCCCGTGGCAGTTCTTCACCGCCCACCCCGAGCCCGAGCTCGGGGAGGCCGTGGCGAAGGGCCGCAAGGCGGAGTTCGCGTCCATGGGCTGGGACGAGTCCACGGTCCCCGACCCCCAGGCCCCCAGCACGTTCGAGGACTCCCAGCTGGACTGGGACGAGCTCGGCCAGGACGACCACGCCCGGGTGCTGGACGCGTACCGGGAGCTCATCGCGCTGCGGCGGGCCGTGCCCGAGCTCACCGACCCGCGCTTCGCCACGATCGGCACCGACCACGACGAGGACGCCCGCTGGTTCGTGCTGCGCCGGGCCGCTGCCCCGGGCGCCGACCACGGGGTCGCGGTCCTGCTGAACTTCGGGGCCGACCCGGCGAACGTCCCGTTCCCCGGCCGCCGCGACGCCCAGGTGCTCTTCCGCTCCGGGGACGTGTCGGTGACCGAGGGGACCGACGGCGGCGCCGTCGCGGCGCTGCCCGGCCACGGCGCGGCCGTGGTGCGCTACTGAGCCCCCCAGCACCGTCCCACGAACGACTCCCCCGACCCACACGAAAGGCCGCCGTGCGCACCTACGGACCCGACGTCCCCTACCGCCCCGCCGAGGACCGCTACGAGACGATGCCCTACCGGCACGTGGGCGGGTCCGGGCTCAAGCTGCCCGTCATCTCGCTCGGCCTGTGGCACAACTTCGGCGACGACAAGCCGCTCGCCACGCAGCGTGCCACGCTGCGCCGGGCCTTCGACCTGGGTGTGACCCACTTCGACCTCGCCAACAACTACGGTCCGCCGGCCGGCGCCGCCGAGCTGAACTTCGGGCGGATCCTGGCACAGGATCTCGCGCCGTACCGGGACGAGATCGTGATCTCCTCGAAGGCCGGCTGGACCATGGGGCCGGGCCCGTACCACTTCGGCGGCTCGCGGAAGTACCTGGTGTCCTCCCTGGACCAGTCCCTGCAGCGGATGGGCCTGGACCACGTGGACGTCTTCTACCACCACCGCCCGGACCCGGACACCCCGCTCGAGGAGACCATGCGGGCCCTCGACCACATCGTGCGCTCCGGGCGGGCCCTCTACGCGGGGATCTCCTCCTACAACGCCGAGCTGACCCTGCGCGCGCAGCAGATCATGCGGGAGCTCGGCACGCCGCTCCTGATCCACCAGCCGTCCTACTCGATGCTCAACCGCTGGATCGAGTCGCCCGGTCCGTCGGGGACGTCGCTGCTGGGCGCCCTGACGGAGGCCGGGATGGGGTCCATCGTGTTCTCGCCCCTGGCCCAGGGCATGCTCACGGACCGGTACCTCGACGGCATCCCCGAGGGCTCCCGGGCCGCGGCGGAGAAGTCGCTCGACCCCGAGTGGCTGACCGACACGACCCTGGAGAAGGTCCGCGGCCTGCACGACATCGCCGCCGCGCGCGGCCAGACCCTGGCCCAGATGGCGATCGCCTGGGTGCTGCGCGAGCAGGCGGACGGCCAGGTCAGCACCGCGCTCGTGGGGGCCTCCTCGCCGCAGCAGCTCGAGGACAGCGTGGGCGCCGTGCACCACCTCTCGTTCACGCCGGAGGAGCTCGAGGCGATCGACCGGCTGGCCACGGACTCCGACATCAACATCTGGGCGGGCGCCCGCGACTCCAAGACCGCGTGAGCGGCGGGACCGGCTAGGCGATGGAGGCCTCGCAGTACCTCGCCCTGCTCGGGCTGTGGATCGCCGGGATCGTCGCCCCGGGCCCGGACGTCCTGGTGATCCTGCGCAACGCGTCGCTGGGCTCCCGGTCGGCCGGGGTGCTCACCGCCGTGGGCGTGATGGCCGGCAACCTCGTGTGGATCACGCTCTCCCTGACCGGCGTGACCGTCCTGATCGGCGAGGCGGACACGGCCCAGCGCATCATCCAGGTGGCCGGAGCCCTGTTCCTCGGCTGGCTCGGCGCGAGCGGGATCCGGGCGGGACTCGCGGCCGGGGCCCTTCCGGCCCGGCTGCCGACCGCGGCAAGGGGGGCGGCGACGGGCGCGGCGTCCGCCGGCGGGACGACTCCGGCAGGGGTGCTCCCGGAGGGGACGGCCGCGGCGGGGACGCCGGGCCCGCCCGGCCGCACGGTGACCCCCGGGCGGGGCTTCGTGCTCGGACTCGTGACGAACCTGTCGAACGCGAAGGCCATCGTCTTCTTCGTGGCCCTGTTCGCCAACGTGGTCCCGGCCGGAGCGCTGTGGTGGGAGACCGCCCTGGTCTTCGCGCTGCTCGTGGCGGTGGGCCTCGCCTGGTTCACCGCGGTCGCGTGGGTCGGTTCCGTCGAGCGCCTCGCGGCGGGCTTCCGGCGGCACGGCGCCGCGGTGGAGCTCGCCGCGGGCGCGCTGTTCCTGGTGCTCGCCCTCGGCCTGCTCCTCAGCGCGCTGTGAGGGATGCCCTGCGCGCGGTGCCCGGGGCGCTGTGACGGGTGCCCTGCGCCATGCGCGCGGTGCCCGGGGCGCCGTGACCCGGGCGGGCGGTCTCCGGCAGGAGCGTGCCCCGACGGGCACTAGAGTGGACCGCTGAGTCCTGTCCGGCCGGTCGCCGGACTCCCCGGCGGGCGCCGCCCCGGCGTGCGCGGGGGACAGGAACCAGACGACCAGACAGAGGAGTCCCGTGTCCCAGCATCCCATTCGTGTGGCGGTCGCCGGTGTCGGCAACTGCGCCTCGTCCTTGATCCAGGGCGTCCACTTCTACGCCGGAGCCGATCCGGCCGCGACCGTGCCGGGGCTGATGCACGTGGTCTTCGGTGACTACCACGTCGCCGACGTGGAGTTCGTGGCGGCCTTCGACGTCGACGCCGCGAAGGTCGGGTCCGATCTGTGCGAGGCGATCGGCGCCGGGCAGAACAACACCCTGGTCTTCGCCCCGGTCCCGCACACCGGGGTCACCGTGCAGCGCGGGCCGACCCTGGACGGGCTGGGGTCCTACTACCGGGAGGCGATCGAGGAGTCCGCCGCCGCCCCCGTGGACGTGGCGCAGGCGCTGCGGGAGGCGCAGGTGGACGTGCTGGTGTCCTATCTGCCGGTGGGCTCGGAGGCCGCCGACCGGTTCTACGCCCAGGCCGCGATCGAGGCCGGGGTGGCCTTCGTCAACGCGCTGCCGGTGTTCATCGCCTCCACCGCCGAGTGGGCGGGGAAGTTCGCCGCCGCCGGGGTGCCGGTCGTGGGCGATGACATCAAGTCCCAGATCGGGGCGACGATCACCCACCGGGTGCTGGCGAAGCTGTTCGAGGACCGCGGGTACGTGCTGGACCGCACCTACCAGCTCAACGTGGGCGGGAACATGGACTTCATGAACATGCTCGAGCGCACCCGGCTGGAGTCGAAGAAGATCTCCAAGACCCAGGCGGTGACCTCCAACGTGGCCCGGGAGTTCGGCACGCGTGATGTGCACATCGGGCCCTCGGACCACGTGCCGTGGTTGAACGACCGGAAGTTCGCCTTCGTGCGCCTGGAGGGGCACGGCTTCGGTGACGCCCCGATCTCGCTGGAGTACAAGCTGGAGGTGTGGGACTCGCCGAACTCGGCCGGGGTGATCATCGACGCGATCCGGGCGGCGAAGATCGGGTTGGACCGCGGCATCGGCGGGCCGCTGACCTCGGCGGCGGCGTACTTCATGAAGTCCCCGCCCGAGCAGCAGGCCGACGACACCGCCCGGGCGAACCTGGAGGCCTTCATCCGCGGCGACCTCGAACGCTGAACCCACCCCCACGGACGGAAGGACCCCCGCACCGGGTGCGGGGGTCCTTCCGTCCGTGCGGTCTCAGATGTGCTCCGCCAGGCCGGCGCGATGGAGCACGAAGGCGGTGAGGGGCTCGTAGACGCGCGGCGGCAGGTTGTCGTCGAGGGGTACGGCGACCTCGACCTGTCCCTGCGCCTCGGCCACGAACACCCCCGGGTCGTTGCAGTCGGCGACCGCGATCGTCCGCAGCCCCCGGGACCCGGCCGCGCCGGCGAGGCCGTGGTCGGCCACCACCAGGTCGGGCGGGTTCTGCCCGTCCCGGCGCAGCTTCTCCAGGGTCAGGGACATGGGCCCGGGGAAGTGGGTGTGCCGCAGCCCGCCGTGCTGCTCGACCATCACCACGTGCTCGATCTGGCGGACGTCGCCGTCCTCGAAGGGGAAGCCGTCCGGGACCTGGACCACGTGCGCGCCGGCTCGGCGGGCCACGCGGGCCAGCTGCGCGTACACCGGGAACAGACCGGCCGGGTGCCCCGTGGCGAAGAGCACGCGCCCGCCGCCGGAGACGACCTCGCCGAGGACCCGCGCGTAGCGCTCGAGCGCGGCGACGGCCCGCTCCGCGGAGATCGTGTCCTGGCCCTCGACGTGCGCCCGGTCGGGGGAGATGCCGACCCGGTCCCGCATCAGCGCGAACACGTCGTCGAAGGTCCAGTCCCGGGTGCGCACCACGCCCATGTGCTGGTGCTGGTCGCCGTCCAGGAAGCCCTGGATGTTGCGGAGGTTCGCCTCCCGGGACGTCGCCACGGCGCCGGTGATGCGGTGGGAGTCCAGGTGGCGGACGAGGTCTGTGGGGTGGAGAGGGGGATTCGTCACCGTTCGAGTGTATTCAGGCACCGGCCGCTACCGCCGCGTACCCCCGCCCGGGGGCGCAGCCGGGCGTAGACGTCCGCGGTGGCCCGGGCCGTGCGCTCCCAGGAGTGCCCCTCGGCGCGCCGGGCCGCGGCCGCGCCCATGCGCGCCAGGGCGGCGGGGTCGCCGGCGAGCTCGACGACGGCCCGCGCCCACGAGGCGGGGTCGCGGTCGGGCACGAGGCGGCCGGTGAGCCCGTCCAGCACCGCGGTGCGCAGCCCGTCGACGTCCGTGGCGAGGACGGGCGTGCCGCAGGCCTGGGCCTCCAGCGCCACGAGGCCGAACGTCTCCGAGGAGGACGGCACGGCCACGAGGTCGGCCCGGCGCATGCGGGCCGCGAGCCGCGGGGCGGGCAGGGCCGGTCCGAAGCGCACGGCGTCCTCCAGGCCGAGCTCCCGGACGCGCTCCTGCAGCGCCGCCGTGAAGCCGCGGGTGCCGACCCCCACGACGTCCAGCTCCACGGGCAGGCCGGGGTGGCTCGCGCGGAGCCGCGCCAGCGCGTCGACGAGCACGTGCGGGCCCTTGAGCGCCTGGAGGCGGCCGGCGAACAGGATCCGCAGCGGGCGGCCGGGCGACCCGGGGGGCGGCTCGTCCGAGCGGCGGAGCTCTCCGGGGGCGGCGTCGGGGGAGAAGGCCGAGAGGTCCACCCCGGGGGTGATGACGGTCAGGCGTGCCGGGTCGGCGTCGTAGAGCTCGACCATCTGCAGGGCCTCCGTCCGGGTGTTCACCACCGTGGCCTCGGCCCGTCCGATGAGCTCGGCCTCGGCCTCGGCGCGGGAGGCCGGCTCGACCCCCTCACCGGTGCGGGCGCGCAGGTTCTTCCCGAGCGCGGTGGTGTGCAGGGTCAGGACGAGGGGGACCCCCCAGGCGTCGGAGAGCTCCCGGCCCGCCGAGCCGGAGAGCCAGTAGTGGGCGTGCACGACGTCGGGCCGGTCGGCCTCCGCACGGAGCACGTCCGCGAAGGCCGGGGTGAACACGGGCAGCTCCTCCTTGCTCGCCCCGGCCGCCCCGGGCAGCGAGACGGTGAGCAGGCGCAGCCCCGCGCGGATGCGGGTGGTCCGCACGCCCGCGGCGGACGGGGCGCCCGCACCGCGGTCGAGGGTGGCCATGTCCACGGTGTGGCCGGCATCCACGAGGGCCTCGGCGAGGTGGCGCACGTAGACGTTCATCCCGCCCGCGTCGCCCGACCCCGGTTGCTCCAGGGGACAGGTGTGCAGGCTGATCAGCAGGACGTGGCAGGGCGCGGACACGGCTCAACTCTAACCTCCGGTCCCGGACGGTGCTGCGGACGGGCGCCGGCCCGTCCGCAGCCGGTGCGACAATGGTCAGCGTGAACCGTGCCGACACCGTCCCGACCGCCCCGTCCGGCGGCCCCGCACCCCCTCCCCGGTTCGAGCGCACCGCCGTGGTCGACCTCGACGCGGTCCGCGCCAACGTGCGCCGCATCCGGGCCGTCGCCGCCCCCGCCCGCCTGATGGCCGTGGTCAAGGCCGACGCCTACGGCCACGGTGCGGTGCCCGTGGCCCGCGCCGTCCTGGAGGCCGGCGCGGACGCCCTGGGCGTCGCCCACGTCGCCGAGGCCCTCGAGCTGCGGTCCGCCGGGATCGGCGGGCCCCTGCTCGCGTGGCTGCACACCGTCGACACCGACTTCCGGGCGGCCCTCGCCGCCGACGTCGAGCTGGGCGTCAGCGGCTGGGAACTGGCCCCGGTCGCCGAGGCCGCGCGCGCCCTGGGGACCACCGCCCGGGTCCACCTCAAGATCGACACCGGCCTGGGCCGCAACGGCGCGACGGAAGCCCTGTGGCCGCAGCTCGTGCGCGCGGCCGCGCAGGCCGAGGCGGAGGGTCTCGTCCGGGTCGTCGGGGTCTTCACCCACCTGGCCGTGGCCGACGAGCCCTCCCGGCCCGAGACCCTGGACCAGCTCGAGCGCCTCCGCGCGGCCGTGCGGACGGCGCGCTCCGCCGGGCTCCGGCCCGCCCTGCGGCACGCGGCGAACTCGCCGGGCCTCTTCTCGGCCGCCGGACTGGAGCGCCCCGGGGACATGCTGCTGGACATGGTCCGCGTGGGGGTCTCCCTCTACGGGCTCTCCCCGTTCGCCGACCGCTCCCCGGAGCAGCTGGGCCTCGTGCCCGCCATGACGCTGCGGAGCACGGTCGGCGCGGTCAAGGAGGTCCCGGCGGGACAGGGCGTCTCCTACGGGCTGGACTACGTCACCGCGCGGCCCACCACCCTGGCGCTCGTCCCGCTCGGCTACGCCGACGGCGTGCCGCGCACCGGGACCGGCGGGCCGGTGCGGATCCGGGGCCGCAACTACCCGGTGGTGGGCCGGGTCGCGATGGACCAGGTCGTCGTGGACCTCGGCGCGCCGGGCCTGTCCGCCCCCGAGCACGGGCTGCTCGGGGCGGAGGCCGTGCTCTTCGGCGCGGGGGAGGACCCGTCCGCGAGCGCGTGGGCGGAGGCCGCGGGCACCATCAACTACGAGATCGTCGCCCGCATCTCGCCCCGCGTGCCCCGGGTACACCTGCACACCGCGGCGGGTCCGGGGAGCGCCGGCCGGGGCGGGGAGCAGCCGTGAGCCGGTGGACCGTGACCGTGACCGTGGACGGGCGCGGGCGGACGCAGGCCCTGGCCGAACGGCTGGGCGGGCAGCTGCGGGCCGGGGACCTGCTGGTGCTCACCGGCGAGCTCGGCGCGGGCAAGACCACGTTCGCACAGGGCCTGGGGCGCGGCCTGGGGGTGCGCGGGGGGATCATCTCGCCCACGTTCGTGCTCGTGCGCCGCCACCCCAACGTCCAGGACGGGCCCCGGCCCGGCGGCCCGGACCTCGTGCACGTCGACGCCTACCGGCTGGGCAGCGCGGCGGAGGTCGACGACGTCGACCTCGAGGACACGGTGGACACGGCCGTCACCGTGGTCGAGTGGGGGACGGGGAAGGTCGAGCACCTGGCGGAGTCCCGGCTCGAGATCGTGCTGGAGCGTGCCCTGGGCGCCGCCCCCCGCGGCGCCGGCGCGGCGTGCGGACCCGCGGAGGCCGCGGGCGACGCGGGCGAGCAGGACGAGGACCGGGACGACGACGAGCCCCGCCGCATCACGTTGACCGGGATCGGGCCGCGCTGGGCGGACGGGCCGCCGCGGCTCGACTGAGCCTCCCCGCCGGGGCCGGGCAGTGCCCGGGGGCGGGCACTACACTGGTCGGGTGCTGCTCCTGTGCCTGGACTCCTCCGCCGTCGCCTCCGCCGCCCTCGTGACCGGGGCGGGCGAGGTCCTCGGCTCCTTCGCGAGCCCGGACACCCGTTCCCACGCCGAGGTCCTGGCCCCCGCGGTCCGCGAGCTGCTGACCGGCCACGGGGTGGCCGGCGGCGACCTCGACGCGGTCCTGGTCGGCACCGGCCCCGGCCCCTTCACCGGTCTGCGCGCGGGGATCGCGACGGCCCGGGCCCTCGCCTTCGCCTGGGACGTGCCGCTGCACGGGCTGATGAGCCTCGAGGCCCTCGCCCAGGACGCCGCCGAGGACGCCCGGGCGGCCGGCCACGAGGAGTTCCTCGTGCTCACCGACGCCCGCCGCAAGGAGGTCTACTGGGCCCGCTTCGTCCTCGCCCCCGACGGTCCCCGGCTGGTCGCCGGGCCCGGGGTCGCCGCCGCGGAGCGGCTCCCGGGACTGCCCGCCTACGGCCGCGGCGCGGGGATCTGGGCGGACCATCTGGCCCGTCCGGTCCCGGCCTTCGCCGCGGCCCAGCCGACGGCGTCGTCCCTGGGCCTGGCCGCCGCGCGCCGCACGGTCCGCGGGGAGGCGCTGCCCGCGGACACGGCCCCGCTGTACCTGCGCGAGTCCGACGCGAAGGTCCCCGGGCCCCGGAAGAAGGCCCTCGCGTGAGCGGGCCGGCCCCGGGCGGTCCGGCCTGGACGCTGCGCCGGATGACGGCCGAGGACGTCCCCGTGGTGCACGCCCTCGAACGGCGCCTCTTCCCGGCCGACGCCTGGCCGGCGGAGATGTTCTCCGCGGAGCTGGCCCAGCCCGTCTGCTGGTACTGGGTGGCCGAGCAGGACGGTGCGGTGGTCGGCTACGCCGGTCTCATGTGCCTCCGCCCCGTGGGCGACGTCCAGACCATCGCCGTGCTCCCCGAGCACGAGGGCCGCGGGATCGGCTCCCACCTGCTGCGCACCCTGCACGGGAAGGCCGCGGAGCTCGGCGCCACCGAGGTGCTGCTCGAGGTCCGCGCCGACAACCCGCGCGCCCAGCAGCTCTACCGCCGCTTCGGCTACGAGCAGATCCACACCCGCCCCCGCTACTACCGGGACGGCACCGACGCGCTGATCATGCGCCTCGATCTCGCCGCGCCGGAGCCCCCGGCCGCCCCGACCACCCCGACGGAGGGAGGACGATGACCGACGGACCCCTGGTGCTGGGCATCGAGTCCTCCTGCGACGAGACCGGCGTGGGGATCGTGCGCGGGCGCACCCTGCTCGCCAACGTCGTGTCCTCCTCGATGGACGAGCACGCGCGCTTCGGGGGCGTGATCCCCGAGATCGCCTCCCGCGCCCACCTCGACGCGCTCGTGCCCACGCTGCGCGAGGCCCTGGACCGGGCCGGCGTGGGCCTCGACGAGCTCGACGCCCTGGCCGTGACCTCCGGCCCGGGCCTCGCCGGGGCGCTCATGGTGGGCGTCGCCGCCGCGAAGGCGCTCGCCGTGGCCACCGGCAAGCCCCTGTACGCCGTCAACCACCTCGTGGCCCACGTCGGCGTGGGCGTGCTCGAGGACTCGGGGATCGAGGGCTTCCGGGGCGCGTTCGACGACGGCCTGCCCCGCGACCTCGGCGCGCTGCTGGTCTCCGGCGGCCACACCGAGATCCTCGCCGTCGACGACCTCTCCCGGGACGTGCGGCTGCTCGGGGCCACGATCGACGACGCGGCCGGCGAGGCCTACGACAAGGTGGCCCGGGTGCTGGGCCTGGACTACCCGGGGGGTCCGGCCATCGACGCCGCCGCCCGGACCGGGGACCCCACGGCCTTCCGCTTCCCCCGGGGCCTCACCGCCGGCAAGTACCTGGGCTCCGCCGAGCGCCCCGGCCCGCACCGCTACGACTTCTCCTTCTCCGGGCTCAAGACCGCCGTGGCCCGCGTCGTCGAGGCGCACGAGGCCGAGGGGCGCGCGGTCCCGGTCGCGGACGTCGCGGCGTCCTTCCAGGAGGCCGTGGCCGACGTCGTCACGCGCAAGGCCGTCCTCGCGTGCACCGAGCAGGGGCTCGGCACGCTCCTGCTCGGCGGAGGGGTGGCCGCCAACTCCCGGCTGCGGGAGCTCACGGCGGAGCGCTGCGCCGCGCACGGGATCGAGCTGGTGATCCCGAAGCTGTCCCTGTGCACCGACAACGGGGCGATGGTCGCCGCGCTCGCGGCCCGTGTGGTGGCCGAGGGCCGCGCGCCCTCCGGCCTGGGCTTCGCCGCCGACTCGTCCCTGCCGGTCACCACCGTCTCGGTCTGAGCCGGCCGGCACGCGGCCGGTCCCCTCAGTCCACCGGCGTGACCAGTGTGCCGTCGGCGAGATAGCTGCGCAGGTTGCGCAGGGTGAGCTCGGCCATCTCCCGCCGGGTCTCCACGGTGGCGCTGCCCACGTGCGGCAGCAGCACCACGGTGTCGAGCTCGCGCAGGGCGGCCGGCACCCGGGGCTCGTCGGCGAAGACGTCGAGCCCCGCGCCGCCGAGCCGGCCCTCCCGCAGCGCCGCCACCAGCGCCTCCTCGTCCACGACGGAACCGCGGGCGACGTTCACGAGGAAGCCCTCCGGGCCGAGGGCCGCCAGCACCGGGGCGTCGACCGTCCCCGCGGAGTCCGGCCCGCCGGGGACGGCGACCACCAGCACGTCGACGGCGGCGGCGAGCTCGGCCGGGGAGCCCTGGTAGGTGTACCCGGTGCCGGGGGCCGGACGCCGGTTGTGGTAGTGGATCTCGCAGCCGAGCGCCTCGAGCCGCCCGGCGACCGCCCGGCCGATCCGGCCGAGACCGAGGATCCCCACCCGCCGGCCGGACGCGTGCCGGGTGAGCGGGAAGTTCCCCGCGGTCTCCCACCGTCCGGCGCGGACGTAGCGGTCGGCCGCGGAGAAGCCGCGCAGCACGTCCAGGTAGAGGGCCAGCGCGGTGTCCGCCACGGCGTCGGTGAGCACGTCGGGGGTGTTGCTCAGGCGGATCCCGCGTGCGGCGGCCCCGGCGGCGTCCGTGCCGTCGTAGCCGACGCCGAAGTGGACGACGGCCTCGAGCCGGGGCAGCCGCCGCATCAGCTCCGTGCCGACCCCGGTGCGGCCGGAGCAGACCGCCACCCGGACGCCGTCGGCGTACCGCGCCAGGAAGGGTTCGTGCTCCGCGGGGTCCTCGGGCAGGCGCAGGGCGGCGAACTCCGTGGCCAGCGCCTCCTCCACGAGGGGGTGCAGGGAACCCAGCTGGAGGACGTCCCGTCCCCGCCGGGTCTCGGTCGGATCAGTGCCGGTCGTGTCGGTCATGACTGCAACCTAGGGAGGAGCAGGGCCCCGCGTCCAGCGCGGCGCGCCCCGGGGGCGCGGGTCAGTCGTTCTCGCGGGTGCGCCGGACGATGTCCAGGGCGACGGCGCGCAGGTCGCCGTCGTGGGCGCGGGCGACCGCCCGCTGGCGCTGGTAGCCGGCACCCTGCTGCATGATCCGCTCCACGTCGGAGAGCTCGCGCGCGCAGCCGAGCTGCGCGGCGACGGGCTCCAGCCGGTCGAGGAGCCCGGTCAGGTCCTCGCACAGGTCCCGCTCGGTGTTGTCCGGGCCGGTGACGACCTCGGCGTCCAGGCCGTAGCGGGCGGCGCGCCACTTGTTCTCCTGGACGTGCCACGGCTTGAGGCGGGCGGGGGCGCGGCCCGCCTCGACGTCCCGGGAGAGGGACTCCGCGAGGCACTGGGTGAGCGCCGTGAGCGCCGCGACCTCCCACAGCGTCGAGAGGCCGTCGCAGAACCGGACCTCGTCGGTGCCCAGCCGCGGCACGGGGCGCACGTCCCAGCGGGCCTCGCTCAGCTCCTCGATGATGCCGGTCGAGATCATGTCCTCGATGCCCTGCTCGTAGGCGTCCCAGGAGGGGAAGTGGTAGGGCAGCCCCGCCGTGGACAGCTGCTGGAAGATCATGGAGCGCTGGGACGCGTAGCCGGTGTCCTCGCCCGCCCAGAAGGGCGAGTTCGCGGACAGCGCCAGCAGGTGCGGGTAGTAGGTCAGCAGCCCGTCGAGCACCGGCAGCGCCTTGGCGCGCGAGTCGAGGCCCACGTGCACGTGCACCCCGTAGATCACCATCTGCCGGCCCCAGTACTGGGTCCGGTCCACGAGCTTGTGGTAGCGCTGCTTGTCGGTGACCTGCTGGTCCTGCCAGCGCGCGAACGGGTGGGTGCCGGCGGCGAAGACCTCCAGGCCCCGCGGGTCGGTGACCGTGCGGACCTCGTCCAGCATGGCGGACAGCTGCTCGGTGGAGTGGGCGACGTCCCGGCACACCCCGGTGACCAGCTCGATCGTGTTGAGCAGGAACTCCCCGGTGAGCTGGGGGTGGTCGCCCTCGGTGCCCCACTCCGGGCGGGACTCCAGGACCGCCTCGAGCGTCTCCCGGCCGCGGGGGACGAGGTCGCCCGTGGAGGCGTCCACGAGGGCGATTTCCCACTCGACGCCCAGCGTCGACTGGGGGGAGCGGGCGAACGAGATCTCCACGCGGCAGGTCCTCCGTGCTGTCGGGGCGCGGTCGCCCGGTCCGGGGCGGGCCGGACGGCCCGCGAAGCCCTCAGTCTACGGTTCCGACGACGATGACGACGCGCTTCTCACCGGTGCCCGCACCCGTGCGGGCCGGGTCCTCCGGGCGGGGGCCCGGGGCGGTCCGGGTGACCACGAGCGTGGCCCGTCCGGGCCCCTTCGGCGCCAGCCGGCGCCGCAGCTCCTCCGGGGTCACGTCGGTGCCGCGCTTCTTGATCTCGAGGGTGCCGACCTCGTGCTCCCGGACCCACCGCTTGAGCACCTTGACGGTGTGCGGCAGCACCTCCCGCACCCGGTAGGCGCGCGCCAGGGGGCTGCGCACGAGCTCGTCGGAGGTGAGGTAGGCGATCCGGGGGTGGATCAGCCGCGCGCCCAGCTGCCGGGCCAGATCCGTCACGAGTCCGGCACGGATCACCGCGCCGTCCGGTTCGTAGAGGTAGGCGCCCACGGGTCCCACCACCGCGTCGGCGTGGGCGGGGTCGTGGTCCTCCGGGCTGGTGAGCTCCGCGGACCCGTGCCCGGAGAGCACGAGAGCGGCCCGGCGCACGCCGGGGCGGGCCACCGCGTTGAACCACAGCACGGCCTCGACCACGTCGCCCCGGTCGGAGACCCACTGCGCCTCGCACCCGGCGGGGACCGCCTCGTGCGGGATGCCCGGGCCCAGCTTCACCCCGACGGGCAGGCCGCGCCCGGCGAGCGCCTCGACGAAGGACAGGGGCGGGGAGAACGCCTCCGGGTCGAAGATCCGCCGGGTCCCGGACGACGACGTGGTGCGCCGGGCCGGATCCAGCCACACCCCGTCCGGCGGTCCGCCGGGCAGCGCGGAGAGGTCCAGCGTCCCGGCGTCGGCGTGCAGCACCGTGGCCTCGGGGAAGGGGAGGAGGTTGAGGGTGGCCACCGCGGCCGTGGTCTCGTCGAGCTCCACGGCGGTGACCCTGCGGTCCAGGGAGGCCAGCGCCAGCGCGTCCGCGCCGATGCCGCAGCCGAGGTCGGCCACGTGCTCCAGGCCCGCGTCGGCGAAGCGCCGGGCGTGCAGGGCGGCCACCCGCAGCCGGGTGGCCTGCTCGAGGCCGGCCCGGGTGAAGAGCATGCGGTCGGCGAAGTCGCCGAACTTCCCCCGCGCCCCGGCCCGGAGCCGCATCTGGGTGAGCACCGCGGAGACGAGCCGGGGATCGTGCCCCTCGGCGCGCAGGCGGGTCGCCGTCCCCAGGACGTCGTCGGCGTCGTAGGGGCCCGCGGCCTCCAGCAGGCGACTCCCCTCGGCGGTGAGCAGGGGTGCGATGTCCGTCGCCTCGTTCTGCATCGGTCCACCCTATCCGGCCCGTCCGTCCGGGCGCCGGTCAGTAGAACGCGGCGAGACGGCCCCGGGGGCCGTCGATGACCGTCACCGGGGTCTCGAAGACCCGGGTGAGGACCGCGTCGTCCATGATCTCGTGCGGCTCGCCGAACTCGGCGACCCGGCCGTCCTTGACGGCGCAGATCCGGTCCGCGTAGTGGCTGGCGAAGTTGACGTCGTGGAGCACGATGACGATGGTGCGGCCCATCTCGTCGCAGGCCCGCCGCAGGTGCTGCATCATCGACACGGCGTGCCGCATGTCCAGGTTGTTGAGGGGCTCGTCCAGCAGCACGTGGTCGGTCTCCTGGGCGAGGACCATGGCGACGTACGCGCGCTGGCGCTGCCCGCCCGACAGCTGGTCGAGGTAGCGGTGCTCCAGCGGTGCCAGGCCGAGGAAGTCGATGTACCTGCCGATGATCTCGTCGTCGACGGCGGTGAGCCGGCCGCGGCTGTGGGGGAAGCGGCCGAAGCCCACCAGCTGCCGCACGGTGAGCCGGGTGACGTAGTGGTTCTCCTGGCGCAGGACGGAGACGATCCGGGCCAGGTCCTTGGACCGGGTCCGGGCCACGTCGTAGCCGGCGATGTCGATGCTGCCGTCGTCGAGGCCGAGCAGGCGTCCGATCATCGTCAGCAGCGTGGACTTCCCCGCCCCGTTGGGCCCGACCAGGGCGGTCATGCCGGCCGACGGGATCTCGAGGTCGACGGGCCCGATCGTGACCTCACCGCCGTAGTCCTTGCGCACGTTGGTCAGGGTGATCACAGCCGGCCCTTTCGGAGGATGACGTAGAGGAAGACGGAGCCGCCGACGAGCTCGATGATGATCGAGACGACGCCCTGGGCGTAGAAGACGTGGTTCAGGACGAAGTAGGCGCCCGTGAGGACGAGGAACCCGGTGAGGACCGCCACGGGGAAGAGGTGGCGGTGGTCGTAGGTGTCGGCGAACTGGTAGGCGAGCGTCGCCACCAGGAAGCCGAGGAACGTCATGGGGCCCACCAGGGCGGTGGAGACCGCCATCAGCACGGAGACGAGGAAGAGGGTGCCCATGATCTCGGCGCGGTGCCGCAGGCCGAGGTTCAGGCTCACGTCCCGGCCCAGGGCCACCACGTTCAGGCGCGAGGACCTCAGCCACAGGGCGCCGCCGGCCAGCAGGCACAGGGGGACGGCCACCGGCAGGTAGTCGGCCTGGGCGTTGGTCACGGAGCCGAACAGCCGGGCGGAGAGCACGTCGAACTCGCTGGGGGAGAGCAGGCGCTGCATGAACGTCGAGACGGAGCCGAGGCCCCCGCCGATGATGATGCCCACGAGCAGCATCACCTGCAGGTTCCCGTACCGGCCGGAGAGGAGCCAGCCGTAGAGCGCGAGGGACAGCGCGACCATGAGGGCGACCTGCAGCAGGAACTGCGGCACGCCCTGCAGGACGAGGATCCCCGCGGCGCCCAGGAAGTAGACCGTGGAGGTCTGGATCGCCACGTAGAGGGACTCGAAGCCCATGATCGACGGGGTGATGATCCGGTTGTTCGTGGCCGTCTGGAAGCTCACGGTCGCGATCGCCTGGCAGAAGGCCACGACCGCCATGATGACCACGCTCGTCACGCGGCGGTCCGCGATCCGCCAGAAGCCGTCCGAGCCGACCGGCATCGGGTTGTCCCAGGCGAGCAGGCCGAAGGCGAAGCCCGCGGAGGCGAGGGCCAGCACGGCCACGACCGTCCAGTACCGCCGCCGGGCCCGCGGGGTGGGGAACGCCCCGGCGCGGCCCCGTGCGGCGGGGGCCGCCGGCCCCGTGGCCGGTGCCGGCGCGGGGGTGGCGACCACGGCCTCAGACACGTCGACGCTGCCTCAGGAGCAGGCAGACGAACACCACGGCGCCGACGATCCCGAGGATCACGGACACGGGGATCTCGAAGGGCATGATGAGGATCCTTCCGATGAGGTCGCACAGCGTCACGATCGCGATCCCGAGCAGGCACACCCACGGCAGGTTGCCGCGCAGGTCGTCGCCGCGGACCATCGAGACGAGGTTCGGCACGATGAGGCCCAGGAACGGCAGGTTGCCGACGACGACGGTGACGACGCCGGTGGCCACCGCGATCAGCCCGGTCCCGAGCAGGACGGTGCGGTGGTAGTCGAGCCCCACGTTGACGGCGATGTCCTCCCCGAGCCCGGCGACGGTGAGCCGGTCCGCCACGAGGAACACCGCGATCCCGACCAGGAGCACGATCCACAGCACCTCGTACTGGCCGCGCAGCACCGAGGTGAAGCTGCCGGCGAACCAGACCCCGAGGTTCTGCAGCGTGTCCGTCTGCAGCGCGAGGAACGTGGAGACGGAGCCGACCACCGCGCCGAGCATGATGCCGACGATGGGCACGATGAGGGAGGAGCGCAGGGAGACGCGGCGCAGGAAGAGGAAGAAGATCATGGTCCCGATGAAGGCCGCGGTCACGGCGCCGAGCATCCGGGTGAGGATCGTGGCGGTGGGCACCAGGAGCATGACGAGCAGCAGCCCGAGCCCCGCCCACTCGGTGGTGCCCGTCGTGGTCGGCTCCACGAAGCGGTTCTGCGTGAGCAGCTGCATCACCAGCCCGGACATGGACATGGCGGCGCCGGCGAGCACCAGGGCGACGGTGCGGGGGATCCGTGTGATGGCGAACATCTCGTCGCCGTCGTCGGCGCCGAAGACGTCGTACACCCCCGTGAGGAGAGAGGCGGCCAGCAGCGCCAGGACCCCGAGCACGCCGAGGAGAAGCTTCCAGTCGAACAGTGCGCCCTTGCTCCCGGTCCGGGGTCCGGACGAGATCGTCGTCATGGCTCAGCCTCTCCTTCGGCCTCGTGCCCGAGCCGGCACGGTGGTGGGACCCGCCGGGGAGGGCCCCACCACCGTCGTCCGCCGACGGGTCAGTCCTGCTCGCCCATGGCGTCGGCCAGGGTGTTGAAGAACTCCGTGTAGGTCTGGATGCCCTCGTTGGTGTAGGTGTCCTGGGGCATGTAGACGACGTTGTCCTCCTGCACCGCGGTGACGTTCTGCAGGGCCTCCGCCTCCTCGATGACCTCCTGCGCCGGGGTGTACTCCGCGTCGTCGGGACTGATCGCGGCGTCGCGGTCCATCACGAGGATCCAGTCGGGGTTCGAGTCGGCGATCGCCTCGACCGAGATGTCGTCGCCCTGGTGGTCGTCGGTGGCGCCCTCGACCTCGAGGGCCGGTGCGAAGTCGAAGATCTCGAACAGCGGGCCCAGGGTGCGTCCGTTGCCCGGGGCGATGTAGCCGATCTCGCCGCCGGAGACGGTGACGGCCATGACCGTGTCGCCGGGCTGGTACCCCTCGACGACGCGCTGCATCGCCGCGTCGAAGTCGCCGTTGATCTGCTCGGCCTCGTCCTCGCGGTCGAAGATCTGGCCCAGGACGGAGGTCTGCCGCTTCAGCTCCTCGTCGAAGGGCTGGTCCTCGCGCGGGTCCAGCTCGACGATGGTGGCGTCCGGCACGAGGTCGGCGAAGTCCTCCCGGTAGTCGGCGAAGCGCTGGCCGTTGACGATGAGGTCGGGGTCCGCGGCGACGACCGCCTCGAGGTCGGGCTCGCGGTGGTTGCCGAGGTCGGTGACGGACTCGTCGTCGGCGTAGTCGACGGTGTCCGGCATGAGGGCGCGCGGAGCCGCCGCCAGCTCGACGTCCCAGTCGGCCAGCGTCTCGAAGGTGCGGTTGTCGGTGGCGACGACGGACTCCGGCGGGGTCTCGACGGTCTGCGTGCCGTGGTTGTCCTCGACCTCGATCGTGGTGGCCGCGGAGGTGGCGGGGGACTCCGTGGAGGCGGCCTCACCGCCCTGCGCCCCACCGCAGGCGGTGAGGGCGAGGGCGCTGACGGCGGCCAGGAGGACGGCCGGGTGCGTGGTGCGGTTCATGGTCTTCCTTCGTGCGGGAACGCGGTGGCGGACTCCGTCGGAACGGCCCGGGCGGGCCGCAGGACGAGGAGCTCTGACGGATGACGGACCGGCACGCGGACGTGCGGGGCGTCGAGGGGGGCACCGCTGCTCGGCCGAGGTAAGGGTTGCCTTAGTGCTCAACCTAGAGGGTGGAGCGGGCGTGAGGCAAATCATTGGCGAATGCAGGTGTGACCTAATTCGGGCCGGGGGTCCCGGCCGGTCCGGCGCCCGGGTGGTGCTGGCACTCGCCTTGACCGACTGCTAGCCGACTTCTATAGTCGGCCTTGGCACTCTCCGGGTGAGGGTGCTAAGGGCCCGGCGATCGATCGGCACCGCGACGACGGTCGGTGCGCCGACCGGCCCGAAGCACGACGGCGGGCTCCGCCCGCGGTCGCCCACTGTTCTTCACGCCTACAGACAAGGAGAGATCGTGTCGGTCTCCATCAAGCCTCTCGAGGATCGCATCGTCGTCCAGCCGCTCGCCGCCGAGCAGACCACCGCGTCCGGCCTGGTCATCCCGGACACCGCCAAGGAGAAGCCCCAGGAGGGCAAGGTCCTGGCCGTCGGACCCGGTCGGGTCGACGACTCCGGCAACCGCATCCCGGTGGACGTCAAGGAGGGCGACGTCGTGATCTTCTCCAAGTACGGCGGGACCGAGGTCAAGTACAACGGCGAGGAGTACCTGGTGCTCCCCGCCCGCGACGTGCTCGCCGTCGTCGAGAAGTAGACCCGGCGAAGCAGACCGCGCAGTCCTGACGAAGGGTGCCCGCCGCTCGCCCCGCTGTTCCGGCGGGCCCGCGGCGGGCACCCTTCGCCGCTTCCGGACCCCCGGATTCCAGATCCCCGAAACCCCGCTGGCGACCCCAGCCACCCAGAAGGAGCCATAGTCCATGGCCAAGCAGCTGGCATTCGACGATGCCGCACGCAAGTCCCTCGAGAACGGCGTCAACAAGCTCGCCGACACCGTCAAGGTCACCCTCGGCCCGCGCGGGCGCAACGTGGTGCTCGACAAGAAGTGGGGCGCCCCCACGATCACCAACGACGGCGTGACCATCGCCCGTGAGGTCGAGCTCGACGACCCCTACGAGAACCTCGGGGCCCAGCTCGCCAAGGAGGTGGCGACGAAGACCAACGACGTCGCCGGCGACGGCACCACCACCGCCACCGTCCTCGCCCAGGCGCTCGTCAAGGAAGGCCTGCGCAACGTGGCCGCCGGCGCCGACCCGCTGAGCCTCAAGCGCGGCATCGAGAAGGCCGTCGAGGCCGTCTCCGAGCGGCTGCTCGAGAACGCCCGTCCCGTCGAGGGCGCCAACGTCGCCCACGTGGCGGCCATCTCGGCCCAGGACCCGGCCATCGGCGAGCTCATCGCCCGGGCCTTCGAGACCGTGGGCAAGGACGGCGTCATCACCATCGAGGACGGCTCGAGCACCGAGGTGGAGCTCGACGTCACCGAGGGCATGCAGTTCGACAAGGGCTACCTGTCCCCGTCCTTCGTCACCGACGCCGAGCGCCAGGAAGCGGTCATGGAGAACTCCCTGGTGCTGCTGTACCAGGGCAAGATCTCCTCGGTGCCCGAGCTCATGCCCGTGCTGGAGAAGGTCCTCCAGGCCAAGAAGCCGCTGACCATCATCGCCGAGGACGTCGAGGGCGAGGCCCTGTCCACCCTCGTGGTCAACAGGCTCCGCGGCACCCTCGACGTCGTGGCCCTCAAGGCTCCCGGCTTCGGCGACCGCCGCAAGGCGATCCTGCAGGACCTCGCCGTCCTGACCGGCGGCCAGCTCATCACCAGCGAGCTGGGCATCAGCCTCGACCAGGTCACCCTGGAGCAGCTGGGCACGGCCCGCCGGGTCACCGTCACCAAGAGCACCACGACCCTGGTCGACGGCGGGGGCACCCAGGCCGAGATCCAGGAGCGGGTCGCCACAATCCGCGCCGAGGCCGAGCGCTCCGACTCCGAGTGGGACCGCGAGAAGCTCCAGGAGCGTCTCGCGCGCCTGGCCGGCGGCGTCTCCGTGATCAAGGTCGGCGCGGCCACCGAGGTCGAGGCGAAGGAGCGCAAGCACCGCATCGAGGACGCCGTGTCCTCGACGCGCGCGGCCCTCGAGCAGGGCATCGTCTCCGGCGGCGGCACCGCGCTCGTGCAGGCGGGGAAGGTCCTCGACGAGTCCGACCTCGGCCTCGCCGGCGACGCCGCGACCGCGACCGGCATCGTCCGCCGCGCCCTGCGGCAGCCGCTGTTCTGGATCGCCCAGAACGCCGGCCAGGACGGGGCCGTGGTCGCCTCCCGCGTGGCCGACCTCGAGGCCGGCCACGGCTACGACGCCGCCACCGGCGAGTACGTCGACATGGTCGCCGCCGGGATCATCGACCCGGTCAAGGTCACCCGCTCGGCGCTGCAGAACGCCGCGTCCATCGCGGCGCTCGTGCTGACCACCGAGACGCTCGTGACGGACAAGCCCGCGGACGACGACGGCCACGGGCACGGCCACCAGCACTGACCCGGCACGCCCCGACGGACCCGTCCCGCCACCGGCGGGGCGGGTCCGTCGCCGCGTCCAGGGTCCGGGCCGGAGCCTCGGGTAGAGTGCGGTAACCCCCCGCTCACACCGCCCGGGCCTCCTCGGCGGCACGGCACCGCCCAGGAGGTTCCCCCCATGACCAGCCTTCGCGAGCACGACGCGCCGGCGGCCGTCGACGCGTCCGCGGCGCGCCGGGTGGCCCGCTACTCGGGCTTCCGCCCGGAGGTGCAGGGGCTGCGCTTCGTGGCCGTGCTGCTGGTCGTGCTCTACCACGTGTTCCTGGACCGGGTGTCGGGGGGCGTGGACATCTTCCTGCTGATCTCGGCGTTCTTCCTCACGCTGTCGTTCGTGCGCAAGCTCGAGGCGGGGCGGCCGCTGGCGCTGGGCCGGTACTGGCTGCACGTGTTCAAGCGACTGCTGCCGCTGGCGGTGCTGACGGTGCTGGGGACGCTGGTGCTCGCGTGGTGGTTCTTCCCGGAGACGCGGATCGACCGGATCCGCACCGAGGCGCTGGCCTCGGTGTTCTACGTGGAGAACTGGGCGCTGGCCCTGGCCGAGGTGGACTACTACGCGGCGGACGACTCCACGGCCTCGCCGTTCCAGCACTTCTGGTCGCTGTCGGTGCAGGGCCAGGTGTTCCTGCTGTGGCCGCTGCTGTTCGGGGTGGCGTGGCTGGTGTGCCGGCGGGGCCGGTGGGCCCCGGTGCCGGTGCTGGCGGTGCTGTTCGGCGGCCTCTTCGCCGGTTCCCTGGCGTGGTCGGTGTACACGACGGCCACGAACCAGGCCTTCGCGTACTTCGACACCCGGGCGCGGCTCTGGGAGTTCGCCCTGGGGTCGCTGCTGGCCCTGGCGGTGCCCTATCTGAACCCGCCGCGGCTCGCGCGGGTCGTGCTGGGCTGGGCCGGGATGCTCAGCATGGTCTCGGTCGGGGTGCTGATCAACGTGCAAGGGGCGTTCCCGGGCTGGATCGCGCTGTGGCCGCTGCTCTCGGCGGCGGCGGTGATCGTCGCCGGGCGCTCGGGCTCCGCGTGGGGGGTGGACCGGGTCCTCGCCTCCCGGCCGCTGGTGCGCCTGGGGGACGCGTCCTACGCGCTGTACCTGGTGCACTGGCCGCTGCTGATCACCTACCTGGTGCTGCGGGACCGGCCGGTGGCCGGGCCCCGGTCGGGGGTGGTGATCATCGTGGTGTCGCTGCTGCTGGCGGTGCTGGCCACCAAGCTGGTGGAGCGGCCCTTCCAGCGCTGGGAGTGGCCGGAGCGGACCCGGGCCCGGCTGGCGGCCTCGGTGGCGGTCAGCCTGGCGCTGGTGGCGGTGCCGGTGGCGCTGTGGGGCGCCGTGGACCAGCGGCGGGCCGACCTGCTGGCCGAGGAGGCGCTGCGGAACAACCCCGGGGCGGCGGTGCTGGAGCCGGGCTTCGAGTTCGCCGGTGACCCGCAGGCCCCCGCCCTGCCCCTGCCCTCCGCCCTGGGGGAGGAGTGGGTCGGCCTGCCCGAGCCCTGCTCCGGCGAGTACGCCCCGGAGCAGGAGGCCGTCGTGGAGTTCTGCCGCCAGCTCCCGGCCGTCGAGGACCCCGAGCGCACGGTCGTCGTGGTCGGCAACTCCCACATGGAGCAGTTCATGGGCGCGGTGATCCCCATCGCGGAGAAGTACGACTGGCAGCTCATCGCCGTGCTGCAGCCCGGCTGCCCGTTCGCGATCCACCCGGAGGGACACGACTGCCGGCCGGGCAACGACGCGGCGCTCGCGTACGTGGAGCAGGTCGCCCCGGACGCGGTGATGACCACCTCCACCTATGCGGCCCGCATGGACCCCGCCGGCGAGACCGTCGTCGGCGGCTTCCCGGAACTCGTGGACCGCCTCGCGGACCAGGGCATCGACGTCATCGGCTTCCGCGACAACCCCCGGTTCGACGTCAACCCCTACGACTGCGCCCAGCGCCACGGCGAGGACGCGGACCGGTGCCAGGTCCCCGTCGACCGGGTCCTGGCCCCGGTCAACCCGGCCGACGTCCTCCGCGGCGAGCCCGGGTTCACCTCGCTCGACCTCACCGACCTCATCTGCCCGGAGGGGCTGTGCCGCCCCGTGGTGGGCAACGTGCACGTGTTCTTCGACCCGCACCACCTCAGCTGGGCCTACACGCGGACCATGGCCCCCGCCCTCGAGGAGAGGCTGACCGCGGCCCGCCTCTAGAATGGTCGCGACTCCCTCGAAGCTGAAAGGCCCCACCGTGTCGGATACCGCCGTCCCCACCGCCCTGTCCGAGGACCCCTTCGGGTTCACCGGCCTGACCTACGACGACGTCCTGCTGCTGCCCGGCAGCACGGACGTCATCCCCTCCGAGGCGTCGACGAGCACCCGCCTGTCCCGGCGCATCACCCTGGACGTGCCGCTGGTCTCCGCGGCCATGGACACCGTCACCGAGTCCCCGATGGCGATCGCGATGGCCCGGCAGGGCGGCATCGGCGTGATCCACCGCAACCTCTCGGTCCAGGACCAGGCCGAGCACGTGGACCGGGTCAAGCGCAGCGAGTCCGGCATGATCACCGACCCCGTGACCATCTCCCCGGAGGCGACCCTCGAGGAGCTGGACCGGCTGTGCGGCTACTACCGCGTCTCGGGACTCCCCGTCGTGGACGCCGAGCAGACGCTGCTGGGCATCATCACCAACCGCGACACCCGCTACCTGCCGGAGAGCGACTTCCCGCGCCGCCGGGTGCACGAGGTCATGACGCCCATGCCCCTCATCACGGGCAAGGTCGGGATGGCCAAGGACGACGCGCACCAGCTCCTGGCGTCCAACAAGATCGAGAAGCTGCCGCTCGTCGACGACGCGGGCCGCCTCACGGGCCTGATCACCATCAAGGACTTCACCAAGGCGGAGCAGTACCCGCACGCCACCAAGGACGACGAGGGCCGGCTGCGCGTCGGCGCCGCCGTCGGCTTCTTCGGCGACGGCTTCGAGCGGGCCATGGCCCTCGTGGAGGCCGGCGTGGACGCCCTCTTCATCGACACCGCCAACGGGCACTCCCAGGGCGTGCTGGACATGGTCGCCCGCCTCAAGGCGGAGAGCGCGGCCGCCCACGTGGACGTGATCGGCGGGCAGGCGGCCACCCGCCACGGCGCGCAGGCCATCGTGGACGCCGGCGCGGACGCCGTCAAGGTGGGCGTGGGCCCCGGCTCCATCTGCACCACCCGCATCATCGCGGGCGTGGGCGTCCCCCAGGTCACCGCCGTCAACGAGGCGGCGAAGGCGGCGATCCCCGCGGGCGTGCCCCTCATCGCCGACGGCGGCCTGCAGTACTCCGGCGACATCGGCAAGGCCCTCGTGGCCGGGGCGGACTCCGTGATGGTCGGTTCCCTGCTGGCCGGCTGCGACGAGTCCCCGGGCGAGCTGATCTTCGTCAACGGCAAGCAGTTCAAGACCTACCGGGGCATGGGCTCGCTGGGGGCCATGCAGTCCCGCGGCAAGAAGACCTCCTTCTCCAAGGACCGCTACTTCCAGGCCGACGTCGCCAGCGACGAGAAGCTCATCCCCGAGGGCATCGAGGGCCAGGTCCCGTACCGCGGCCCGCTCTCGGCGGTGGTCCACCAGCTCGACGGCGGCCTGCGCCAGACGATGTTCTACGTGGGCGCCCACAGCGTCGAGGAGCTCAAGCACCGGGGCCGGTTCGTGCGCATCACGCCGGCCGGGCTCAAGGAGTCCCACCCGCACGACATCACGATGACCGTCGAGGCACCCAACTACCAGCGCTGAGCGCCCGTCCGCAGCACCGTTCGGAAAGGACACCATGAGCTACGACATCGAGATCGGCCGCTCCAAACGCGCCCGCCGCACCTTCTCCCTGGACGAGATCGCCCTCGTCCCGTCCCGCCGCACGCGCGACCCCCGGGACGTGTCCACGGACTGGCAGATCGACGCCTACCGGTTCTCGATCCCGTTCCTGGGCGCCCCGATGGACTCGGCGACGTCCCCGGAGTCGGCCATCGCGCTCGGCCGGGCAGGCGGGCTGGGCGTGCTCGACCTCGAGGGGCTGTGGACGCGCTACGAGGACCCGCAGCCGGTGCTCGACGAGATCGCGCAGCTGTCCGGCGAGGACGCGCAGTCCTCCACGCGCCGGATGCAGGAGCTCTACGAGGCCCCGGTCCGCCCCGAGCTGATCACCGCCCGGCTGGCGCAGATCCGGCAGTCGGGCGTCATCGTCGCCGGCTCCCTGACCCCGCAGCGCACGGTCGAGCACTACCGCACCGTCCTGGACGCGGGCGTGGACGTCTTCGTCATCCGCGGGACCACGGTCTCCGCGGAGCACGTCTCCCGCAACCAGGAGCCGCTGGACCTCAAGAAGTTCATCTACGACCTCGACGTCCCGGTCATCGTGGGCGGGGCCGCCGGCTACACGCCCGCGCTGCACCTCATGCGCACGGGGGCGGCCGGTGTGCTCGTGGGCTTCGGCGGCGGCGCGTCCATGCGCATCCAGCAGACCCTGGGGATCCACGCGGCCATGGCCACGGCGATCTCCGACGTCGCGGCCGCCCGCCGGGACTACCTCGACGAGTCCGGCGGGCGCTACGTCCACGTCATCGCCGACGGCGGCGTGGGGCTCTCCGGGGACATCGTCAAGGCGCTCGCGATGGGCGCGGACGCCGTGATGCTCGGCACCGCGCTGGCCCGCACGGCGGAGGCGCCCGGACAGGGCTGGCACTGGGGGGCCGAGGCGCACCACGAGCAGCTGCCGCGCGGTCTCCGGACCCGGGTCGGCACCGTGGGCCCCCTGGAGGAGGTCCTGTTCGGGCCCTCCCGGCACGTCGACGGCACGTCCAACCTCGTGGGCGCCCTGCGCCGGTCGATGGCCACCACCGGGTACCTGGAGCTCAAGGAGTTCCAGCGCGCCGAGGTGGTCATCCGCGGCTGAGCCGCGCGGATCCGGCCGCATCCGCGCGCTCGGGCCGCACCCGCGGCCCGGGCGCGCGGAACTGGCGAACGTCCAGGAAGGCGCACTAGCCTTGTCGGGTGCTCTCGACCGCCCTGCGCCCCCGTTCGATCCTCGGCCTGATCGTGAGTCTCGCGCTGGCGGTGGGGTTCGTGCTGCTGAGCCAGTGGCAGCTGGAGTCGAGCGAGCAGGCCCGCACGGTCGCGGACCCCGCGAAGGACGTGGCCGTACCCTTCGAGGAGGCCGCCTCGGCCGGCGCCCCGGTCACCACCACCCAGGCCGACCAGCTCGTCACCGTGACGGGGGACTACCGGGACGGCTCGACCGTCCTGGTCCCCGGGCGGCTGCAGGACGGGGCGGAGGGATGGTGGGCCGTCACGGCGCTCACCGTGCCGGGCAGCGCGGACCGCTGGCCGGACGCCGGCGGCGAGCTCACGGTGGCGGTGGCCCGGGGCTGGACCGCCGACCCCGCGTCCGTGCCCGCGGAGCCGGAGGGCACCGTCGGCGTCGTCGGCCGGTACCTCCCGGCCGAGGGCCCCGTGCCCGGGGCCGAGCTGCCGGAGGGCCAGGTGGGCACGGTGTCCCCGGCGCAGCTCACCAACCTCTGGGACACCCCCCTCTGGTCCGGCTACGTGGCGGCCTTCGCCGAGAACCCCGCCGCCGCGCCGTTCCAGCTCGCCGAGGACGGGACCCTCGCCCAGGACGCCGCGCTGCTGAGCCCGCAGCTGTCCCGGCTCGACATCGACCAGCAGCCCACGGACGAGTCCGTGAACCTGCTCAACCTCTTCTACGCGGTCGAGTGGGTCGTCTTCGCCGGGTTCGCCGTCTACATCTGGTGGCGGTTCGTGCGCGACGAGTGGCAGCGCGAACAGAACCCGGACGAGTACTTCTACTTCGAGGGCGAGTACTTCTACGACGAGGCCGCCGGACGCTACTACTACTACGACCCCGACGCGGGGGAGTACTACTGGTTCGACGACCAGCCCGCCGGCCGGGAGCCCGAGCCCACGACCCACGACACGTCCCATGACACGTCCCGCGACAGGACCCAGGACAGGACCGGAGCCCACCATGACTGACCCCACCCAGCCGACCCCCTCCCCAGCGCCCTCGCCGCGGGAGCGCACCGACGGGGTGCGGGTCTCCCTCCCGCAGGACGCCCGGCCCACGGACGCCGCGGCGCCCGGCCGCGTCCCGCGCCGGGCGGCGGCCCTGCAGCCGCGCCGCCGCTTCGGGGGCACCGAGGCGCAGATCCGCGGCGCCCTGAACTTCTACATGGTCTGCGCCTGGCTCTCCGGCACCTTCCTGCTGCTGCTCGTGGCCGAGATGATCACCCGCTACGGACTGGGCTACGACCTGATCGCGGGCGGCACCGACCGGGCCACGGGGGAGACCGTGGCCCTCGGCTGGCAGGACCTCGAGCTCGAGAACCTCGCGGGCGGCGTCAACATCTCCACGTGGATCCTCATCGTGCACGGCTGGTTCTACGTGGTGTACCTCGTCTCCTGCTTCCGGATCTGGACGCTCATGCGCTGGCCCTTCCCGCAGCTCGTGGTCATGGCCCTGGGCGGGGTGGTGCCGTTCCTGTCCTTCGTGGTGGAGCGGAAGATCCACGCCTCCACCACGGCCGAGCTGCGCGCCAACCCGAAGGCCGCGAAGCGGTACTGAGCCGGTCCCGCGCCTGGCCTAGGATGGAGGGCGTGACCGAGACACCTGAGACCCGCACCGACCTGGAGCAGCGCCCGGTCCTGGTGGTCGACTACGGCGCGCAGTACGCGCAGCTGATCGCCCGCCGGGTCCGCGAGGCCAGCGTCTACTCCGAGATCGTCCCCCACACCTGGTCGACCGAGCAGATCCTCGCCAGGAACCCGGCGGCGGTCATCCTCTCCGGCGGACCGTCCTCCGTCTACGCCGAGGACGCGCCGCAGCAGGACGCGTCCCTGTTCGAGGCCGGCGTGCCGGTCCTCGGCATCTGCTACGGCTTCCAGGCGATGGCCCGGGCCCTCGGGGGGACCGTCGCGCACACCGGCGCCCGGGAGTACGGCGCGACCACCGCCACCGCCGTCGGCGGGCCGACCGCCTCCATCCTGGCGGGCTCGCCGGGCACCCAGACGGTCTGGATGAGCCACGGCGACTCCGTCGTGGAGGCCCCCGCCGGCTTCGAGGTGCTCGCCTCCACGGAGACCACCCCCGTGGCCGCGTTCGCCGACGACGCCCGCCGGCTCTACGGCGTGCAGTGGCACCCGGAGGTCAAGCACTCGGTGCACGGGCAGCAGGTGCTCGAGCACTTCCTCTTCGACGGCGCGCAGGTCGAGCCCACGTGGTCGACCGGCAACATCATCGAGGAGCACGTCGAGCGGATCCGCGCCCAGGTCGGCTCGGCGTCCGTGATCTGCGGGCTCTCCGGCGGCGTGGACTCCGCCGTGGCCGCCGCCCTGGTCCAGCGCGCCGTGGGCGACCAGCTCACGTGCGTGTTCGTGGACCACGGGCTGCTGCGCGAGGGCGAGGCCGAGCAGGTGGAGCAGGACTTCGTCGCCGCGACCGGCGTCAAGCTCCACGTGGCCGAGGAGAAGGAGCGCTTCCTCGGTGCGCTCGCCGGCGTCACCGACCCCGAGCAGAAGCGCAAGATCATCGGCCGGGAGTTCATCCGCTCCTTCGAGGCCGCCGCCGAGGAGGTCAGCCGGGCCGCCGCCCAGGAGGGCGAGCCGGTGCGCTACCTCGTCCAGGGCACCCTCTACCCCGACGTCGTGGAGTCCGGCGGCGGGGAGGGCGCCGCCAACATCAAGAGCCACCACAACGTGGGCGGGCTGCCCGAGGACCTGCAGTTCGAGCTCGTCGAGCCGCTGCGGACCCTGTTCAAGGACGAGGTGCGCGCGGTCGGCCGTGAGCTCGGCCTGCCGCACGAGATCGTCGGCCGCCAGCCGTTCCCCGGCCCCGGACTCGGCATCCGCATCATCGGGGAGGTCACGGAGGCCAACCTCGCGGTCCTGCGCCGGGCCGACGCCATCGCCCGCGAGGAGCTCACCCGCGCCGGGCTCGACGACGAGGTCTGGCAGATGCCGGTCGTGCTCCTGGCGGACGTGCGCTCGGTGGGGGTGCAGGGCGACGGCCGCACCTACGGGCACCCCGTCGTGCTGCGGCCCGTCTCGAGCGAGGACGCGATGACCGCCGACTGGTCGCGCCTGCCCTACGACCTGCTGGCCCGGGTCTCCAACCGCATCACCAACGAGGTCGAAGAGGTCAACCGGGTGGTCCTGGACGTCACGTCCAAGCCCCCGGGCACCATCGAGTGGGAGTAGGCTCCCGGGGCGGGCCCAGGGCCCGCCCGCACGGGCGAGACACGAGCAGCCGGGGTCG
>NZ_JBISWJ010000098.1:0-58316 GCF_044462225.1 Kocuria kalidii
GGTCCGCACGGACCGCTCGACCCGTGCCTGAGCGGTGCCCGGCCCCCGGGCCGAGGCGCAGGAGGAGAACCATGCCGATCGGATCCGACCGCACCCCCCAGGAGTCGGACACCCCCCGGGCGCAGCCCCCGCGCGTCTCGCTGCAGCCCTGGACCCGCCAGATGGACGCCTACACCGGCCCGGACACGCTGCTGGACTTCAACCAGGTCGACAACGTGTGCATCGACCTCACCGAGGCGAACGCCTCGGGCCAGGCGCAGCTGCTCATGGGCCGCCCCACCCGGCTGTCCACGATCGTGCACGACCCCGCGGCCTACGGGAACGCCTCCCGGGCCGCCCGGTCCCTGCGCACCAAGACCCACGAGCTGTCGGTCAACCACGGGCTGGACGCCGCGTACCTCGCCGCCGGCACCGCCTCCTGGCTGGCCCGGCCGAAGGGCACCGACCCGACCGGCGCCGGCCAGCGCCGCTGGATCGCCCCCGTCCTGCTCGCCCCACTCACCCTGAAGCCGCGCCCGGACCTGGACGACTTCGAGCTCCAGCTCGTCGGGCCCGCACGGCTCAACCCCGCCATGGTGCGCCGGCTGGCCGCGGACCACGGGGTGGACCTGACCTCCGGCGAGCTGGCCCGCCTCGCCTACGGCACCCGGCGGCTCGACCCGGCCCCCGCGCTCGAGGCGCTGCGCACGCTCGCGGGGACGGTGCCCGGGATGCACGTCGAGCACAAGCTGCTCGTGTCCACCTTCGCGGACCTGCACGACCGCCCCGCCGACCTGTCGGTCGTGGCCCGCACCGCGGTCGTGCGGGACCTCGCCCGGCTCAAGGACTCCGCGGTCGGGCGGATCCCCCAGGTCGAGGAGATCTCCCACGACGCGCCGCCCCTCGACGAGCGGAGCCCCGCCGACGAGCTCCTCCTGCTCGACGCCGACGGGCCGCAGCAGGAGGTCATGGACCTCGCCGCGCAGGGGCACTCGTTCGTGGTGACCGCTGCCCCGGGCACGGGTCAGCTCGACACCGCCGTGAACACGGTGGGCACCCTCGTGGCCGCCGGCCGGACCGTCCTGGTCCTGGGGGAGCGGCGCACCACGCTGGCCGCCTTCGGGCGGCGGATGGACGGGCTCGGGCTGGGCAGCGCCGTCCTCCCGCTGTCCTCCCAGCTCAGCGACGCCGACGTGGCCCAGCAGCTCGTCCGGGCCGTCGCCCGCAACGAGCGGGCCGAGCGCCCGGACCTCACCGACCTGCACGAGACGCTGCGCTCGAGCCGCGACCAGCTCGCCGAGCACGTGCGGTCGCTGCACACCGTCCGGCCGCGCTGGTCCGTCTCCCCGTACCGCGCCGTGCAGGCGCTCGCCGAACTCACCGCCCGGCGCCCGGCGCCGGACACGGCCGTGCGCTTCCCGCGCTCGGTGCTCGACGCCGTCGCCGACCGGGACGACGTCGTCGCCCGGCTCGAGCGCGCCGCCGAGCTCGGTGCCTTCGACGCCGGGACCCTGGCCGGGCCCTGGAGCGGCGCGCGCCTGGTCAACGAGGACGAGGCCCGCCAGGCCCACCGGCTCGCCCAGTCCCTGCTGCTGGAGCTCACGACCCTCGAGACCGGGATGCGGCACGTCCTGGCCACCAGCGGGCTGCGCGGCGGCACGACCGTCCCCGAGTGGGGCCGGCAGCTGCGCCTGATGCAGGAGGTGCAGGACTCCCTGACCCGCTTCACCCCGGACATCTACGACCGGCCGGTGACGGACCTGGTCGCCGCGACGGCCGGGACCGCCTGGCGGCGCGAGCACGGCGTCGAGATGACCGGACTGCAGCGCTCGCGGCTGCGCAAGGCAGCGAAGGAGTACGTCCGGCACGGCGTGCACCTCGCGGACCTGCACAGCGACCTGCTGCGCGTGCAGTCGGAGCGGGAGCGGTGGCGCGAGTGGGCCACCTCGACGAAGCACCCGCTCGTCTCCGAACGGGTCGAGGAGCTCGCGGCGGTGCAGGACCGCTTCGTGGAGGACCTCGAGGGCCTGGCCATCGCCCTGGAGGGCTCGACCACCGGCGACGGCCTCCTCGGGCTGCCGGTCGACCGGCTGCGGGAGACCCTGGACCTGCTCATCAACGACGAGGACAACCTCGCCGTCCTGCCCGAGCGCACCGTCCTGCTCGACGAGCTCCGCGGCCAGGGCCTCGGCGAGCTCGTGGACGACCTCGTCCGGCGCACCGTGCCCCGCGAGGAGGTCGCCGGGGAGTTCGACCTCGCCTGGTGGCAGTCCACGCTCGAGGCCATGATCACCGGTGACGACTTCCCGGCCATGCCCGGGGGGCAGGCCCTGCGCACGGTGGAGTCCACGTTCCGGCGCGCCGACGCCGCCCACGTGGCCTCCGGCGCCGGCCGTCTCCTGTGGGGGCTCGCCGACCGCTGGCAGCGCACCCTGCGGCGCTCCCCGCGCGCGGGGGCCGCGCTGCGCGGGATGCTCCGCGCCGGCGCCGCTCCGCTCGAGGAGGTCAGCGCCTCGGCCGGCGAACTGATCGGTTCGCTGGTGCCCGTCTGGACGGCCAGCCCGCTCGTGCTGTCCGCGGCACTGCCCGAGGACCACGACTTCGACGCCGTGGTGGTGCTCGACGCCGAGAGCAGCCCTCTCGCGGCCGTGCTGCCCGCGCTCACCCGGTGCGGGCAGGTCGTCGCGTTCGGCGACCCGCACCTGGGCCGCCCCCAGCCGTTCACGGTGGCGCCCACGGCCGTCGCCGCGCCGGGGTCCCAGCCGGTGGTCGAGGTGGACAGCGCCTTCGACGCCCTGTCCCGCGTGGTGCCGGAACGGAGCCTGCGGACCGTGTACCGGTCGATGGACGAGCAGGTCTTCCGGTACCTCAACGAGCAGTTCTACGACGGGCGCCTGAGCCGGCTCCCGCACGGCGAGTCGGTCACCGGGGCCACCCCGGTGCTCGACGTCGAGTACGTCCCGGACGGCGTGGGCGCCCTGACCGCAGGGATCGAGGGCATCCAGGCGCCTGCCGCCGAGGTCCGGCGCGTCGTGGAGCTCGTCTTCGAGCACGCCGCCCGCCACCCGCGCCGTTCCCTGGCCGTGGTGACGGCCAGCGCGGTGCACGCCGCACGGATCGCCCAGGCGGTGCGGCAGCGGATGCGCGAGGAGCCCGCGACCGCGGCGTTCTTCGCCCCCGGCCCCGAGTCCTTCCGGGTGGTCGACCTGCGCCGGGCGGCGGGCATCGTGCGGGACACCGTGATCTTCTCCCTGGGGTTCGGCAAGACGGCCAACGGTCGCACGGTGCCCTACCTCGGGGCGCTGTCCGAGCGGCACGGCCGCCAGTTCTTCGTGCTCGGCATGACCCGGGCCCGGCACACCACCCGGATCGTGACCTCCCTGCACCCGGGCGAGGTCGAGGGCAAGGGGCTCCAGCACGGTGCCCGGGACTTCGCCCGGGTGCTCGCTCTCCATCTCGGCGGGGCGGACCCGGAGGAGTCGCGCGCCCCGGACACCCACCAGGACGCCCTGGTCGTGGACCTCGCCCGCCGCCTGACGGAGCGCGGCGCCTCGGTGCGGCTGGACTGGGCGGGTGTCGTGGACCTGGTCGCCTGGGCCGCCACGGAGTCGATGTCCGCCGGAGCCGTGGTGCCGGGCCGCGCCCGCGCCGAGGGGCGTCCGCTGCGGATCCCGGTGGCCGGGCAGTCCGACGGCTCGGCGGAGGCGGCCGCCCTCTCCGTGCGGGAGCGCTCACGGCTGCGGCCCCAGCAGCTCGAGCGCACCGGCTGGAACTACCTGACGCTGTGGACGATCGAGGTCTTCACCGATCCGGACACGGTCGCCGAGCTGATCCGGCGCTACCTCGGCCTGTCCGCCGGCCCCCGGAGGGACACCCGTGCCGGCTGAGCAGGAGGGCGTGCCCGGGCAGGGGGGCGTGCCCGGGCGGGACGCCTCCCCGGACCCGCGGCCGCGCCGGCGCGGGCCGCGCCGGGCGACCGGCGGCACGTTCTCCGGGGAGGAGCCCCGCCTGCCGGATCCGGGCGGGCCGGCGCCCGGATGGGGCGAGGAGGCCGCGGAACGGGCCGGGGAGCCGGCGCACGAGGACTGGCTCAGGGCCCAGCGCCCTCCGCACTGGGGCTGACCGGCGCCGGGACGAGGACCACGGTGGTGCGCCCGGCGCCGGCGGTCCCGGCGAGCTGCGCGGCGTCCGCGTGCGGGGCCCCCACGACGAGGAGTCCCTCCTCCTCGGCGCCCCCGGGCCCCGCGAGCAGACCGCCGTCCCCGCCGGGGCCCCCGGAGGCGACCCACAGCACGGGCAGGCCGCGGCCCAGGACGTGGCGTCCGTCCGGGGCCGCGGCGTCCGGGAGGTGGACGACGTCCACGTGGTCGCCCGCCCGCACGTGCCGCAGCACGCCGGGGTCGTCGATGCGCAGGGTCACCGCCGTGACGCCGTGGTCCTGCCCGGTCAGCAGGCCCGGTCCCACGAGGGAGGTCTCCGTCAGCGGCTGCCCGGGACCGGCCGCGCCGGCCAGGACGCGCCCCGACAGCTCGGCGGGGTCGGGGACCGCGCCCTCCGGCGCCAGTCCGTGCGGGTACGCCGCCACCGCCAGCTGCTCGGGGGAGACCACCGTGCCCGCGGGCATCGCGGCCGCGGCGGTGACCACCGGCACCGTCCTGGTCCGGGGCGGGCCGAGCTGCAGGACCACCAGGCCCACGGACGCACCGAGGAGCAGGGCCGCCAGGACCCTGCGGCGCCGGGACAGCGCGGAACGCAGGTGCAGGGACAGCGGATAGCGGCGGCGGGCGGTCCGGGGTCGTCGGCTCATGGGCCGCACGCTACGGTCCGGGCGGCCCCGCGCGTGCGCGCCGCGGGCGACCGGGGACGGACCGGGGCCGCCCGCCCGCCCGGAGCGCCCCGTGCAGTCCGGACGCCGGGACGGGGCTCCGGAGTCCGGCCCCGGTCGGCGGGCCGCCTCAGTCGGAGGAACCGCCCGACGTCGCCGAGGAGGCTCCGCCCGACGTCGCCGAGGACGACGATGCGCCGGCGCCCGCCGTCGCCGGGGCCGTGTCCTTCGAGGCCGGGGCGGTCTCGGCGGGCGTGGACGTCGACGCCCCCGCCGTGTCGCCGGAGCGCGAGTCGTTGCGGTAGAAGCCGGACCCCTTGAACACCACGCCCACCGTGTTGAACTTCTTGCGCAGACCGCCCGCGCACTCGGGGCAGACGGTCAGGGCGTCCTCGCTGAACGACTGGCGGATGTCGAACGCGTGGCCGCAGTCCTTGCAGGCGTAGGCGTAGACGGGCATGGGTCCTCCTGGCAGGGGTCGACGGGTGCGCTCTCTGGCACTCGAAGGTTTCGAGTGCTGATTCTACCGTGCGCCCCGGCCCGTGCCCGCCGGTCCGTCGAGGCGCACGGGACCGTTCTCCGTCAGGGCGAGCGCCACCGGGGCGTCGAGCTCGTCGACGGGCACGCGTCCCGCGGGGAGGACCTCGTCGGCGAAGACGCACACCACGGTCCGCAGCTCCGGATGCGCCGTTGCGGGCAGCCCGGCCAGGAAGCGGTCGTAGTATCCGCCGCCGAACCCCAGCCGCGCGCCGCCGGGAGCCACGGCGAGCGCGGGCACGAGCAGGACCCCCACCGAGCGCATCACCTCGGCGCCGTGGCGGGCGCCCACGGGCTCGCGCAGTCCGCCGATCCCGCCGGTCCGCACGGGGGTGCCCGGGGACCAGCGCGCCCACGACAGCCGGCGCCCGGGTTCGCACACCGGCAACCAGATCCGGTGGCCGTGGTGGTGGGCGGTGGCGAGGGCGGGCTCGAGGGGAGGTTCGGTGGGCAGCGGCAGGTACGCCGCGACGTCGAGGTGCGGTCGGTCGGCGAGGAGCTCCGCTAGGTGCCGGTCGAACCCGACGGCCGCGTGCTCCCGGGCCGCCCGGGGTCGTCGTGCGCGGGCCGCCCGCAGCTCGCGGCGCAACCGGGCCTTCGCCTCGGCGGGGCCTCCGGGGTCGGTCATCGTGGGATCCGCTCCTGTCCGCGGCTCGGACCGGGGAGGCGCCCCGGACGCGGCGGCCCTCCCGGGGCCGGTGGTGCGAGGCTAGCCGCGGCCGCCGTGGCGGGCAACCGGGCCCGGTCGGCAATCCGCCGGCCCGGCACCCGGATCCGTTAGCCTGTGCGCATGAGTGGAAACAGCTGCCCCCGCACGGTCCGGAAGGCCGTCATTCCTGCCGCCGGGCTCGGCACCCGGTTCCTGCCCGCGACGAAGGCCATGCCCAAGGAGATGCTGCCGGTCGTGGACCGGCCGGCCATCCAGTACGTGGTGCAGGAAGCGGTCGACGCCGGTCTGCAGGACGTGCTGATGATCACGGGCCGGTCCAAGCGGGCGCTGGAGGACCACTTCGACCGGGTGCCCGCCCTGGAGCACCAGCTGGAGGAGTCCGGCAAGACGCAGCTGCTGCGGGAGGTCGAGCACGCCTCCGAGCTCGGGGAGATCCACTACCTGCGCCAGGCCGATCCCAAGGGGCTGGGCCACGCGGTGCTGCGGGCGAAGATCCACGTGGGCGAGGAGCCCTTCGCCGTGCTGCTGGGCGATGACCTCATCGATGCCCGCGACGACCTGCTCACGCAGATGATCGCGGTGCAGGAGCGCACCGGTGGGTCCGTGGTCGCGCTCATGGAGGTCCCGGCCGAGCAGATCGCGTCCTACGGCTGCGCCGACGTCACGGTCGTGGAGGGGGAGGACTTCGTGCGGGTCAACGGGCTCGTCGAGAAGCCGTCCCCGGAGGAGGCCCCGTCGAACCTGGCCATCATCGGGCGCTACGTGCTGCACCAGGACGTGTTCGCGGTGCTGGAGCGCACCGCTCCGGGGCGCGGGGGCGAGATCCAGCTCACGGATGCGCTGCAGACCCTCGCCGGTCGTGAGGGCGAGGGCGGTGGGGTCTACGGCGTGGTCTTCAAGGGCCGCCGCTACGACACCGGGGACAAGCTGAGCTATCTCAAGGCGAACATCATCCTGGCCTCGGAGCGTGCGGACCTCGGGCCCGAGCTGCGCGAGTGGCTCAGGGAGTACACCCGGTCCCTGCCGGTCGGCTGAGAGGCCGCGCTCCCGTGGCCGGACAGTCCCGGTGGCCCGTCACCGTCTCCTGGGGGGACCTCCGGCTGCGACCGCTGGTGCGGGGGGACCGCCGGGAGTGGGACGTCGTGCGCGCCCGCAACCGGGAGTGGCTCGACCCCTGGGAGGCCACGAACCCTGCACCGGGCGGGGTCCCGCCCACGTTCGGGCAGTTCGTGCGCACCCTGGACCAGCAGGCACGGCAGGGCACGGCCCTGCCCTTCCTCATCACCGAGCGGGTCCCGGGGACGGAGCGGTCCGGCCTCGTCGGCCAGCTGACGGTGTCCGGGATCGCCTGGGGATCGTTCCTGTCCGCGAGCCTCGGCTACTGGGTGGACCACGACCAGGCCGGGCGGGGCGTGGCCCCCATGGCGGTGGCCATGGCCACCGACTACTGCTTCCAGGGGCTCGGGCTGCACCGGATGGAGATCAACATCCGGCCGGAGAACACCAAGTCCCTGCGCGTGGTGGAGAAGCTCGGTTTCCGGGACGAGGGACTGCGCAAGGACTTCCTGCACATCGACGGTCGCTGGACGGACCACCGCAGCTTCGCGCTCACCGCACCCGAGGTGCCGGAGGGACTCGTGCGCCGGTTCACAGGATCGGACCGGCCCGCCGTCTGGGAGTGACCGGACCTGCCGCATCCACAGGGATACCCACAGGCCGGCCCTCGCGGTAGTAGGCTGTCGCTCACGGCCCGGACCCGGGCCCGGGCACGCCGGCGCAGCGCGCCGGCGCACCACCACGTCCGCTCGATCCCGCGAGCACGAGGAACAGGACCGCGACCATGATCTGGGTGAGCAGCTCGGCCGTGCTGGCCCTGGTGTGCGCGCTCTCCCTGTTCTGGGTCGTACCGCGACTGGAGCGCCGCCGGGAGGTCCCGGTCGAGGCGCAGGTCGAGATCGCCGGCACCGGCCTCGCCCAGGACGACGACGCTCTCCGGAGCGAGCCACCCGCCCCCGTGTCCCGCCGACGAAGGAACAGCATGGCGACCACCGACACCGTCTCCCGGCCCGCCGACCGGGCCCCCGGACACCCCGGCGACGGCGCACTGCACATCAGGCGCGACCGCGTCGGGATCCTCCTCGCAGGATGCGCGGCCCTGCTGGCCGCCCTGGTCACGGCCGTCGTCGCACCGTTCTCGGTCGCGGTGAGCTGGCCCTGGCCCGTGTTCCTGCTGCTGCTCGGCCTCGGGTCCGTGCTGGCCCTGCGCTACCTGGCCGTCCAGGACCGGGCCGCGCGCCGCGCCGCGCGTCCGGCCGTCCGGGCGACGGCCGCGGACCCGCACGCGCCGCGGGAGGACGTCGCGCTGTTCGACAACGAGCACGCGGTGGCGGAGGAGGTCCGCGAGCAGTCCCGCCGGTCCGACGAGGAGCTCGACCTGCCGGCCGAGGAGGCGCAGCCGCAGGCGCCCGCCCCGGCGGCCTTCACGGTCGAGGAGCTGCGGGCCGAGGCCCTCCGCGTGGCGCGCGAGACCGGGGGCGCCGGCACGAGCCGCACCTGGGAACCGGTGCCCGTGCCGCGGCCCACGTACGCCGAGGCCCCCGTGGTGCAGCGCCCGGAGCCCGAGCCGCTGCCCGTGCCGGAACAGCCCGCCGCCCGCTCCGCGAGCCTCAGGGACGCCGTGCGCGCGGGCGAGGAGCAGGGCCGCGCCGCCCTCGACCTCGACGACGTCCTCAAGCGCCGCCGCGCCTGACCGGGACCTCCGCGCCACCCTCCCTGCCGCGCCCTCCGCGCCGTACGGTCGGTCCGCGGGCCGGAACCGCCGCACGGCCCCGGCCGTGCGGCGGTTCCCGTTTCCGGGACCTGATCGTCCTGCCGGTATCATCGCGGCAACAGCGGGCCGTCGGAGTCGGCGGACCGCGGCCCCGACCGAGGAGGACACCCATGACCGCCGTCGCCCACCGCGAGGTCGAGCGCAAGTACGAGATGCCGGAGGGCGCCGAGGACCGCGTCGACTGGAACGGGCTGGGGGCCTTCACGGTCTCCACGGAGCCCGTGGAGCACCGCCTGGAGGCGGTCTACCACGACACCCCGGACATGGCCCTGGGCCGCCGGTTGGTGGCGCTGCGCCGTCGACGCGGCGGGGCCGACGAGGGGTGGCACGTGAAGTTCCAGGGGGCCGACGGCCGCCACGAGGTGCACGTCCCGCTGCTGCGCACGCCGGACCGGATGCCTGCGGCCGTGCGGAACCTGCTCGCCGGGCTGACCCGCGGGGAGGAGCTGCGCCCGATCGCGACCCTCCGCACCGTCCGGCGGGTGCGCACCGTGCGCGACGGCACGGGTGCCGAGGTCGCCGAGATCGCCGTCGACGTGGTCGAGGCCGTCGACGAGCGCACCGGGACCGCGCGCTCCTGGTCGGAGTGGGAGGTCGAGCTGCTCGACGGCACGGTCCCCGACGAGCAGCAGGAGCAGGTCTTCTCGGCGGTCGAGGCCGTCGTCCTCGCGGTCGGCGGGAGGCGGTCCGCCTCCCGGGCGAAGATCGCCCGTGCGCTCGGCGAGGAGGACGAGGGCACCTCGGCGGGTTCCGGGGCGGAGGGCCAACGGGCGTCGGCGGACGAGGCGACCGGCACCTCCCGGCAGGAGCTCCTCGCGGCACCGGGGAAGAAGCCCGGGAAGAAGCCCGGGAAGAAGTCGGGGAAGAAGCAGCGGAAGGCGCAGGAGAAGCAGCAGCAGGAGAAGCAGGAGAAGCAGGCACAGGAGCCGGGGAAGAAGAAGCAGGGCACGAAGGGCGGGAAGAAGCAGGGCCAGAGGTCCGAGCCGGACGTGCTGCGCGCCGTGCTGGGCGAGCTCGCCCAGCAGCTCGTGCTCTGGGACCTCCAGGTCCGCCTCGACGTGCCGGACGCGGTGCACCAGATGCGGGTGACGTCCCGCTCCCTGCGCAGCGTCCTCAAGGCGGCCGCGCCGTTCTTCGACGGCGACGCGGCGGAGGAGCTGGACGCGAGGCTGCGGGAGCTCGCGCGGTCCCTGTCCGCGGCGCGGGACGCCGAGGTGGCCGCGGACCTGCTCCCCGGGCGCGTGGCGGAGCTCGACGGCCGGGTGGGGCCGGCGGCGGCGGAGCACCTGCAGGGGACGGCCGAGGAACAGGCGCGGACCGCGGCAGGAAAGGTCCGCCGGCACGTCGTGACACAGGAGCACCTGCGGCTCCTCGCGGACGTCGAGGACTTCGCGGCCGCTCCACCCGTGACCGAGGACTGCGCCCGCCGGTCGGGGCGTGAGGTCTCGGACGCGCTGGTGCACCGGGCGCTGCAGAAGGTGATCCGGGTGGCCGAGCGCGGCGCCGAGGCGGAGCCGGGCGGCGGGACGAGCGCGGCGCCGCAGCTGGAGCAGCTGCACGACGTCCGCAAGGCGGTCAAGCGCGTGCGCTACGTCGACGCCGTCCTGGACCGGACCGGTCTGCGGCCGGGCAAGAGGCTGCGACGTGCCGCCCGGGACGCGGAGGACTACCAGGACGCGCTGGGCCGGATCATGGACGCCGCGGTCGTGGAGCGGTGGCTCGCCCGGACGGCGACGTCCCTCGAGCGCTCGACTGCGGACCGTTACGCCGTGGGCCTGCTGCACGGCGCCGAGGTCGTCCGGCTGCGCACCGGGGTCGAGGGCGGGGCCGACGTCGTGGGGGTGCTCCTGTCCCAGCTGCGCGAGGACCTCGCCTGAGGAAGTGCCGGCGAAGGTCCGGCAACGAGGCAGCACATCCCGCCGGGATGTGCCGCTGCCTCGTTCGTCGAGCCCGGGGACGCCCCCGGGTCTTTCCCGCGGGGGCCGCGGTCCCCACGACGTCCGAGGGGTGCCACGACCCGCGGCTCGGACCGGGCTCGGATCGGGCTCGGCAGGGTGCACCCGCTCCGGGCGTCCGGGGAGGGGCGCGGGCCGGGACCGTACGGGGGTGTGCGGTCCCGGCCCGGTGGTGCTGCTGAGCCGTCAGCGCAGGTGCTGGGTGATCCCGCGGTCGAGGATGCCGCCGAACTCGCCGGAACGCCCGTGTCCGACTCCGGCGGGCCAGGTGGCCTCGGTGTCGAAGCCCTGCTGGGTGTACCGGTCGTAGCCGCCGCGGGCCCCGTGGGAGGCGGTGCTGTACGCGGCGTCCGCGGTGCCGGTGTTCCAGACGAGCCGCAGGTCGTCCTTGTACGCGGCCGAGTAGTCGGCGCTGACGGCGGGTGCGCCGCCGTAGGCGATCATGACGGCGAGGTCGACGGACTGTGCCTCGCCGTGGGTGGGGAGGAACCAGCGGTGCCACTGCGCACCGGAGGAGTAGCCGCCGGTGACGATGCGCTCCTGGTCGATGGGGTACTGCCCCTTCACCCGGGTCATGAGGTCGGACGCCCACTTGGCCTTCGCCGGGGCGGCGCGGTCGTACCAGCAGTTGTCGGAGGGGCATCCGGGGGCGGGGGCCTCCGGGACGACGAGGATCATGTTGTGCTTCCGCGCCACTGCGGCGAGACCGTTGCTGCCGCCGATGAGGTAGGAGCTGCCCGGGTTGTCGAAGCCGTGGCCACCGGAGCCGTCGCCGTACATGAGGAGGCCGACCGGCTTCGAGCGGTCGATGCCTTCGGCATAGATGTGGTACCGGGAGGAGAGGCCGTTGGAGGAGAAGTTCTGGAACGTGCGGTTGGTGTAGGCCCCGCCGTCGCCTCCCGTGGTGCCGCCCGGAGCGGTCGCGCCGGGCTCCGTCGCAGCCGGAGGAGTGGGTGCGGGCGTGGGCTCGGCCTGTGACACGTCGCCGGCCGCCAGGACCTCGCCGTACTCGCGGGTCGAGCCGCCCGACTCCAGCTGCCAGAACCTCGGGTCGGTGTTGTTGAAGTCGACGACCTCGAGCCGGACCGTGCCGTCGGCGCCGGGGGTTCCCTGCACGGGGTAGCCGGCCTGTCCGGTGAGGCGGTTGGCGGACGCCCGGAAGGTCAGCTCGCCCTCGTGCCCGGTGATCCTGCCGGTGAGGACGATCCTGTTGTCGTCCGTGGCGACCACCTCGGCGTCGGTGAGCGCGGGGGCGGGGTTCGCGGTGGGCTCGGGTTCCGGCGTCGGCTCCGGTGACGGGGTCGGCTCCGGTGACGGGGTCGGCTCGGGAACCGGTGCGGGGGCTTCGCCGTGCTGCTCGGCGTGCCACAGCTCCAACCAGTCCTGCAGCTTGTCCCACATGTTGCCCTCGACCGTGTCCATGTACTCGGACAGGGACGGGGCTGCGTGGGCGGGGGAGGGGGAGAACACGAGGGCGGCGGCCAGGGCGAGGGCCGCGAGGGGGCGCGTGCGCATGGGGTTCCTTACGAAAAGGGCATGAAGAATCCACCCCGGGGAGGGCGGCTTCAGTGGTCGAGAGTGCGGTGCACCTGCTGTTGCGCAGGCGCACGGCCTTCCAGCGGTGTCGGAGCTACGCGCTCATGGGCGACCTCTTCACGGCAACCCGGCGGAGCCGGGGGAGCCGGACGGTGTCCGGCCGTCCCGGGGGCACGACGCGGCCGTCGCGAGAGGACGTCATGGCGTGACAGGCAGGCACAGGGACAGTGGAGCGCCCGTGAGGGGTGCCCATCCGAAGGGGGCGAAGGGTCGACGTCCCGCGGGGGGCGGTGGTCGGTCGCCGTCTCTGGTCCATGGATCGGAGTGTATTTGCAAATGCACATCATGCGGTGATGTGTCGTGCGGGCGGCGAGTTGCGCCGTCATCTTCCGCTCGGCCCGTCACCCGGAGCCGGGCGCGGGCGTGACCGGCTCCGGGTGACGGGCCCGCGCGGCGTCGTGCGGACGGCCGCGGCGCCCGGTCGGCCCGCCGTGCCGGAGCGGTCCGCGGTGACCGCCGGAACCGGGGACGGGGGTGGCCGTGGGGTCGGGTGGCGGGGCCCGGGCACGACGAAGGCCCCCGCTCGGCATCGTGCCGGGCGGGGGCCCTCTGTTCCGGTGGAGCTAAGGGGAATCGAACCCCTGACCTTTTCATTGCGAACGAAACGCTCTACCAACTGAGCTATAGCCCCGGAGCAACCGTTCCATCGTATACATGCCGCGCCGCTTTCGCACGTCGGGCTCCGGGCGCGCCGGGCGGGCTCCTGACGGGGTGGTCCGGGACCGGGTCCCGAGGTGGGTAGATTGGCCGCCATGGACGACGCGCCCGGACCCCAGGAACCTGCAGCCGACCTGCCCGCCGAGTCGGCGGACCTGGCCGTCGCCTTCGTCCCGGGCGTCATGCCCGGCAAGTGGTTCTTCCGGTGGCGGGACCGCAACCCCGGCCGTGTCCTCGCCGAGCGGCCCCTCGAGGCGGACGCGTGGCAGGCGGAGCTGGAGGCGGGGCGCGCGCACGCCTGCTTCGTGCGGCTGCCCGCCCACCCGCGGCCCGGGATCGACGACCTTCCCGCGCTGCGCGAGCGGTACCGGGCCGTGGAGCTCTACGCGGAGCAGCAGGTCGTGGTGCTGCCGAAGGACCACGAGCTGACCCTGCTCGAGGAGGTGCCGGTCGCGGAGCTCGTGGACGAGGTGCTGCTGCAGGAGTCCTCCGCCCTGCCCGAGCGGCACCGGCTGCGCTCCCCGGAGGCGGTCGCCGCGGACGCCGCCCCGCCCCCGGTGCGCTCCGCCCGGGACGCCGTCGAGCTCGTCGCCGCGGGGCTCGGCCTGGTGGTCGTGCCCATGTCGCTGGCGCGGCTGCACCACCGCAAGGACCTCGTCCACCGGGTGGTGCCCGATGCCGCCGCGGTGCCCGTGGCGCTGGTGTGGCCCCAGGACCTGCCGGAGGAGCAGGAGGAGCTCGTGCAGGAGTTCGTGGGCGTCGTCCGCGGCCGGGGGCCGAACAGCTCCCGCGGTGCCGGGCCGGGAGCGTCCCCGGCCCCGGAGGACGGGCCGGCGTCCGGCGGGAAGGGCGGGAAACAGGCCCGGACGTCGTCGTCGCAGCGTGGCGCCCGGCCTCCGCAGGGAGCGCGTCGGTCGGGCGCACCGCGGGGCGGAGGGCGGGGCGGGCCCCAGGGCGGGAGGCGCACCGGGGGCCGCGGCAGGCGCTGAGCGTGCGGACGGCCTACTGCCGCTCGGCGGTCTGCTCCTGCTCGACGGCGACCGTGTAGGACCACAGCTCCGACGCGGTCCCCACGGGCCGCGGCCGGGCCGCGCCCTCCTCGGCGGATCCGTGACCGTGGGACCGGGCGAAGTCCTGCGAGGACCGCCACGCGGCGTAGGACTCCTCGTCGGCCCACCGGGTGAGCACGAGCCACTGCGTGCGCCCGTCCGTCGGCCGCAGCAGCTCGAAGCCCTCGAACCCCCCGACCCCGGCCATGGACCCGCTGTGGGCGGCGAAGCGCCGGCCCAGCTCGTCGCCGGAGTCGGCCGGGACGGTGATGGCGTTGATCTTGACGATGCTCATGCGTCCGATCCTGGCACACCGCGCCGGACGGCCCGGACCTGACCCGTCTCGGGCGGACCGGGCGCAGGGGGCCCGGCGTCGGCCTGCCGGACCACGGTCTGGTTCAGCAGGGGCACGTGCAGGCCCTCGCGGTCCAGCATCTTCTTGATCCGCAGCCGCAGGGCCCGGGCCACGTCCCACTGCTTGAGGGGAACGGTGCGCACCGCCACGCGCACGGTGACGGACTCGCCGGTGACGGCCTCGACGCCCCACACCTCCGGGTCCTCGGTGATGTACTCGCCGACCTTGGGGTCGTCCCGCAGCAGAGCCGCCTCGTGCAGGATCAGCTCCGTCACCAGGTCGATGTTCGTGTCGTAGGGCACCGGCAGGTCCAGGACGCAGCGGGCCCAGCCCTGCGACTGGTTGCCGACGCGCAGGATCTCCCCGTTGCGCACGTGCCACAGGGTGCCGTTGATGTCCCGCACCTGGGTCACGCGCAGCCCCACGGACTCGACGGTCCCGCTCGCCTCGCCGAGGTCGACGACGTCGCCGATGCCGAGCTGGTCCTCCGCGACCATGAAGAGCCCGGACAGGTAGTCCTTCACGAGCGACTGCGCCCCGAAGCTCAGGGCCACGCCGGCGATCCCTGCGGAGGCCAGGACGGGACCGATGTCGTAGTCGAGCTCCGAGATGATCATCACCAGCGCGACGGCCCAGATCACCACCGTCGTCACGGACGAGAGCACCGAGCCGATGGTGTGGGCGCGCTGGGACTGGCGGGCGCCGGCCAGGCCCACGTCCTCGACCCAGCGCGGCCTGCCGCGCTCGATCCGGCGCACGATCCGCGACCGGGTGCCCTTCGCGATCCCCCCGGTGACCCGGCGGATCAGCAGACGCACCACGGCGGCCAGGAGCGTGGCGCCCAGCAGCACCAGCAGGATCCGCAGCGGCTTGTCGAGCCAGAAGTCCCACGCCGGGTCCAGGTCCGGCACGGAGAGGGACAGGGGGAGGGCTGCGGGCAGGTGCATGGGGGAAGCGTAGCGAACCGGACCCGCGGGCCGGACCGTCCCAGCGGTCCCGCAGGAGCGTCGGGCACAATGGAGGCCGCACCCCCGGGCCGCCGCACGGCCCCCGACCGCCACCGAGGACCCATGACCGCACCGCGCCCCGCCCCGACCGCCGACCCGGACCCCGCCGCCCTCGACACGGCCGCCCTCGACACGGCCGTGCCCGCCCCTGAGGACTCCGCCGCCGGAGGACTGAGCGGCGTCGCCGACTGGGCCGTGGACGTCATGGAGGCCATCGGCGCCCCGGGTGCGGGGCTGCTGGTCGCCCTCGAGAACCTCTTCCCCCCGCTGCCGTCCGAGGTGATCCTCCCGCTGGCCGGCTTCACGGCGAGCCAGGGGAACTTCACGCTCGCCGGGGCGATCTTCTGGACCACCCTCGGCGCGGTGGTCGGCGCCGTGGCCCTCTACTGGATCGGCGCCGCGCTCGGCCGCCGGCGGCTGCGTGCGATCGTGGACCGGATGCCGCTCGTCGACCTGCACGACCTCGACCGGACCGAGGCGTGGTTCGAGCGGCACGGGAAGGCCGCCGTCTTCTTCGGGCGGATGATCCCCATCTTCCGGTCGCTGATCTCGGTCCCCGCCGGCATCGAACGGATGTCCTTCGGGGCGTTCGTGCTGCTCACCACGGCGGGATCCCTCATCTGGAACAGCATCTTCGTGCTGGCCGGCTTCTACCTCGGGGAGAACTGGCACATCGCGGAGGAGTACGCCGGGGTGTTCTCCCGGATCGTGGTCGTCACCGTGGCCGCCCTCCTCGGGTGGTGGGTGCTCAAACGGGTGCTGCGCGAGCGCCGGGGCCTGTCCGACACGGCCCGCCGCGAGCGCGGCCCGCGATGAGCGAGGCCGTCACAGCCACCGTTTGAACCGGAACACGGTGTAGAGCACCACACCCGTCAGGAGCATCAGCACCAGCGCCCCGGGATAGCCCCACACCCACGACAGCTCCGGCATGTACCGGAAGTTCATCCCGTACACCGAGCCGATGATCGAGGGCGCGAACAGGATGGCCGCCCAGGACGAGATCCGCTTCATCTGCTCGTTCTGCTCGATCGCGGCCTCGTTCTGCCGAGCGGCCACCTGGGTCGAGTCCAGCATCAGGGCGTTGGTCAGGGACGACTGGAAGGCCTCGATCTTGTTGTTGACGAGGATCAGGTGGTCCAGGACGTCCCGCAGGCCGTGCCGCAGCTCCCCGGTCGTACCGTCCCCGTCGAACTCCTCGAGGAACCGCCGCAGCTCGAGCTCCAGCGGGGCGACCGCCCGGTGGAAGGCGCTGACCTCCCGGGTGAGCTGGTAGATGCGCCGCGACACGGCGCCGTCCCCGGAGCCGGAGAACAGCGTGTCCGAGATCTCGTCGATGTCGTTCTCGAGCCCCTCGACCACGGGGTAGTAGTCGTCCACGGTCTGGTCGAGGACCGCGTAGAGCACGGCCTCCGCGCCGGTCTCCAGGAGGAGGGGGTCGGACTCGACCCGGGACCGGACCCGTCCCACCCGGCCGTGCTCGGACTGCCGGACGGTGATCACGAACCCGGGTCCCGTGAAGATGTGGATCTCCCCGAAGTCCACGGTCTCGGTGGCGTCCTGGTAGGCCGCGGGGCGCAGCACGGTGAACAGCGTGGTCCCGTAGCGGTCGAGCTTGGGCCGCTGCTCGGCCTGCCGGACGTCCTCCATGGCGAGCTCGTGCAGCCCGAAGTGCTCGCCCAGGGAGTCCAGTTCGTCGTCGGAGGGCTGGTGGAGGCCGATCCAGGCGAGGACGCAGTGCTCACCGGGTTCGGTGCAGCGGGGGTCCTCGGCCTGCAGCCGGGCGAGCAGCCGGTAGGTCTCCTCGAGGCTGGCGGGGGACGCGAGGCGCTGCCCACCCCGGTAGACGGCGTTGTCGACGATGCTCACGGCGCCCATTATCCCCGTGCGGCCGGTCGCCGCCCCGGGGGTGCCCGCCGTTCCGGCGGCGCTCGGGCCCCGCGCTGTCGGCGGTCCCCTCCGGGTCTTCCTAGAATGGGCGCATGAGTTTTCCCATGGACACCCGTGTGGGTGCCTACGCCGTCATCGTCCAGGACGGGGCGGTGCTGCTCAGCCACTGGAACCCCCGCCACCCCACGCTGCGGGGTGCGTGGAGCCTGCCCGGCGGCGGCATGGAGATCGGGGAGCAGCCCGGGCAGACCGCGGTCCGCGAGGTGCTCGAGGAGACCGGCTTCACGGTGGAGCTCGACGAGCTGCTCGGCGTGCACAGCCGCCACATGGACCCCGACCAGCGGCTGGACGGCCGGGACCGCCCCTTCCACGCCCTGCGCGTGATCTACCGCGCGCACATCACGGGTGGAACGCTCACCTCGGAACTGGACGGGTCCTCGGACGAGGCCCGCTGGTTCCCCCTGTCCGCGCTGCCGCAGCTGCCCCTGGTCGGCCTCGTGCCGGTGGGCCTGGAGCTGGCCGGGCTCGTCCGGGCGGACCCTGCGGCGGCGGGGGAGGGCCGGTGAGCCGCCGTCGCACGACCGCGGGCCTGCTGGCCGTCGTCGCGCTGACCGGGTGCGGCGGCGCCCCCGAGGCCCCGGTCGCGCCCTCGCCGGTCCCGGCGGCCACGACGTCCGCCCCTGCGGGACCCGTCCGGATCGCCGCGGGCCCCACCGGCCAGACGGCCGTGCTCGCCCACGTCTACGCCGGGCGGCTGCAGGAGGCGGGCTTCGACGCCGGCGTGGTCGACGCGGGGACCAGCCGCGCCGACTACCTGGGGGCCCTCGAGCGGGGGGACGTGGACGTCGTCGCGGACTACTCGGGCAACCTCTACCTGTACCTGCGCGGCCGGGCCCCGGTCGGGCCGGCCACGACCGCGCCGTCGGACGGGGCGACCCCGGCCCCCACGTCCCCGGCGGACCCGGAGGGCGGCGGGCTCGCCGAGGACCTCTCCGAGCTCCTGGGCCTGGGCGACGAGCGGGCGGACGACGAGGACGTGCTGGCCGGGGTGCAGGACGTGCTGCCCGAGGAGCTGCGGACCCTCGAGCCGGCCCCGGCGGAGAACACGGTGGCGGTCGTGGTGACCCGCGCCACGGCCGTGGAGCACGGTCTCTCCGACCTGGAGGACCTGGGCCCGGTGTGCGGCGAGCTCGCCGTCGGCACCGACCTCGACTTCGCGGGCCGGTCCTACGGACCGGAGGGACTGGAGGACGCCTACGAGTGCGTGCCCGGCCGGTACGTGCCGTTCGGCGACCAGGACGACCTCGTGGACGCCCTGCTCGAGGACCGGGTGCAGGCCGCGGCCCTGTTCACCGCCTCGCCCGCCATCGAGGACAACGCCCTGGTGGTCCTCGCCGACCCGCTCCACAACTTCGTCCCGCAGCGCGTGGTGCCCGTGGCCGCCGAGGAGCTCCCGGACGCGGCGGTGGAGGTCGTGAACGCCGTCTCCGCGCAGATCGGCACCGACGACCTCGTGCTGATGACCCGGATGACCTCCGCGCGCGACCCCTACACCCCCGCCGAGGCCGCGCGGTACTGGCTCGAGGGCGGCGACGACACCTGAGCCGCGCCCGGGACGGCGACCCGCCCGGGGGTAGGGTGTACCGCATGTCAGTGGTGAAGCAGTCCGACAAGCTCAAGAACGTCCTCTACGACATCCGCGGTCCCGTGCTGGAGCAGGCGGAGCACATGGAGGCGGAGGGGCACCGGATCCTGAAGCTCAACATCGGCAACCCCGCACCGTTCGGCTTCGAGGCCCCGGACGCGATCCTCGTCGACATGATCAAGAACCTGCCCAACGCGCAGGGCTACTCGGACTCCCGCGGGATCTACTCGGCGCGCACCGCCGTGGTGCAGTACTACCAGACCCGCGGGATCATGAACCTCGACACCGACGACGTCTACCTCGGCAACGGCGTCTCCGAGCTGATCACCATGACGCTGCAGGCGCTGTGCAACCCCGGGGACGAGATCCTCATCCCGTCCCCGGACTACCCGCTGTGGACCGCCTCCGTGGCCCTGTCCGGCGGCACGCCCGTGCACTACCGGTGCGACGAGGACGACGCCTGGAACCCCGATCTCGAGGACCTCGCGGCCAGGATCACGCCGAACACCAAGGGCATCGTGGTCATCAACCCGAACAACCCCACCGGCGCCGTGTACTCCCGCGAGGTCCTGCAGTCCATCGTGGACCTCGCCGAGGAGCACGGGCTGATCCTGTTCTCGGACGAGATCTACGAGAAGATCACCTACGACGCCGCCGAGATGGTCAACACCGCGACCCTCACCGGCGAGGACGTGCTGTGCCTGACCTTCTCCGGGCTGTCCAAGGCGTACCGGGTGGCCGGGTACCGCGCCGGCTGGCTGGCCATCACCGGGCCCAACTGGAAGGCCGAGAGCTTCATCGAGGGCATCAAGCTGCTGGCCAACATGCGCATGTGCGCCAACGTCCCCGCCCAGCACGCGATCCAGACCGCCCTGGGCGGCTACCAGTCGATCAACGACCTGATCCTGCCCGGCGGGCGGCTCAAGGCCCAGCGCGACCTCGCCCACCGGCGGCTCAACGAGATCGACGGCGTGTCCTGCCAGCAGGCCGACGGCGCGCTGTACCTGTTCCCCAAGCTCGACGTGGAGAAGTTCCACATCGTCGACGACGAGCGGTTCGCCCTCGACCTGCTCAAGGAGCAGAAGATCCTCATCAGCCACGGCCGGGCGTTCAACTGGCCGGAGCCCGACCACTTCCGGCTCGTGACGCTGCCGTCCGTGGAGATGCTGGCCACGGCGCTGGACCGGATCGAGGAGTTCCTCGGCAGCTACCGCCAGTGATCCGGCGGGCCGCGCACCGCGGCCCGCCCGTCATCCCCAGGAGTGTCCGCATGAGCGCAGACGACCACCGCCCCGGCACCGGCTTCGAGCGGGACGTGCGACCGCTGCTGCGCGCCCGTCCGGGGATGTCCCTGACGGCCGTGGACACCGGCTCCACCCCCGGGTTCGCGGGGTCCAAGAAGGTCGGCAACGCGCTGCGGGCCGCCCGGGACGGACAGCTCTCCGAGCTGCAGCGGCAGATCTACGCCAACGCCACGGTGGGGGCCCGGCACCGGGTGCTCCTCGTGCTGCAGGGGATGGACACCTCCGGGAAAGGGGGAGTCATCCAGCACGTCCTGGGCGGGCTCAGCCCGCACGGCGTGCGCACCCACGGCTTCGGCCGGCCCACCGAGGAGGAGGCCTCCCAGCACTTCCTCCAGCGGATCCGGCACCAGCTGCCCCGCCCCGGGGTGATCGGCGCGTTCGACCGCTCCCACTACGAGGACGTCCTCGTGCCCGTGGTGCACGACGTGCTCGACGACCGGCAGCTCGAGCGGCGCTACACCGAGATCCGCCACTTCGAGCAGGAGCTCGCCGACGACGGCGTGGTCATCCTCAAGGTCTTCCTGCACCTCGGCCTGGACGAGCAGCGCGAGAACCTCAGAGCCCGCATGGGCGACCGGACCAAGCAGTGGAAGTTCGACCCCTCGGACCTCGAGGCCCGCAGCCGGTGGGACACCTACATGGCCGCCTACGAGCGGGCCATCGACGCGACGGACGCCGACCACGCGCCCTGGTACGTCGTGCCCACCGACCGGAAGTGGTACGCCCGCGTCGTGGTCCAGGACCTGCTGATCTCCGCGCTCGCAGGGCTGCGGCTCGACTGGCCGAGCCCGGGCTACGACGTCGAGGACATGCGCCGGCGGCTCGCCGAGCTCTGAGCCCCGCCGCGGTCGCCCGGACCACGGCGGTCCCGCGCCCGGCGGCGCAGGACCCGGCGCCCCGGTGCGGTCCCGGGGCGGGCCCGGAGCGGCTCAGTCGTCCCCGGGGTCCTCGTCGTCGGCGTCCGCGCGGCGGGCCCGGGCCGCGTCCAGCCGTTCCCGGGCCCCGTCGAGCCACTGCTCGCACCGGGTGGCCAGGGCCTCACCGCGCTCCCAGAGGGCGAGGGACTCCTCGAGGGACGTGCCCCCGGCCTCGAGCCGGGAGACGACCTGCACGAGCTCCTCGCGGGCCTGCTCGTAGCCCAGGCCGGGGACGTCTGACAGGTCGGGTGCTGCGGGGTGGTCGGTGCTCGCCATGGGTGGCGCCTCTCGTTCGGGACGGTCGGGGTGTCGGTGCGGGGTGTCGTAGCGGACTGTCGGTGCGGGACCCGGCGGGGAACAGGGACCGGTCAGGAGGTGCCCGGCCGCTCGCCCGGGCGCCGGGCGGAGACGCTCTCGGTGCGCACGCCGAGCTCGCCGGCGGCCAGGCGCACCCCCAGCGGGTCCCCGGCGCGCACGGCGGCGGCGTCGGTGACCACGGCGCCGGACGCGTCCAGGACCACGGCGTAGCCGCGCTGCAGCGTCTCCCGGGGCGACAGCGCGCGCACCCGGGCGCGCAGGGAGCGCACGGCGTCGCGCTCCCGCAGCGTGCGCGCGTCCACGGCGGCCAGCGCCCGGGTGCGCCACCGGTCCACGTCCTCCTCCCGGAGCAGGATCATGTCCTCCGGCTGGGCCAGGACGGGCCGGGAGCGCACGGCCGCGAGCCCGGCGGACTCCCGGTCCAGGAAGCCCCGGACGGCGCGGTCCAGGCCGGCCCGCGCCCGGGCCACCCCGGCGCGCTCCTCGACGACGTCGGGGACGATCCGCTTGCCGGCGTCCGTGGGGGTCGAGGCCCGCAGGTCCGCGACCCAGTCCAGCAGGGGCTGGTCGTTCTCGTGCCCGATGGCGCTGACCACCGGGGTCCGGGCGGCGGCCACGGCGCGGATCAGGGACTCGTCGCTGAAGGCCAGGAGGTCCTCGAACGAGCCGCCGCCGCGGGCGACCACGATGACGTCCACCTCGGGCATGCCGTCGAGCTCGTGCAGCGCCCGGGTCACCGCGCGCACCGCGCCGGCGCCCTGCACGGCCACCTCGCGCACCTCGAAGCGCACGGCCGGCCAGCGCAGGGACGCGTTGCGGATGACGTCCTTCTCGGCGTCGGAGTTGCGGCCCGTCACGAGGCCGACCCGGCGGGGGAGCAGCGGCAGCGGCTGCTTCCGGGCGGCGTCGAAGAGCCCCTCCTCCGCGAGGGCCCGCCGCAGCCGCTCGAGCCGCTCCAGCAGGTCCCCGAGGCCCACCGGCCGGATCCCGCGGCCCAGCATGGACAGCCGGCCGGTCTTGGCCCAGAAGTCCGGCTTGAGCTGGGCGACCACCCGCATCCCCTTCTCCAGCGGGCGGTCCAGGTGGGCGGTCTCGTTGGCGAACAGGGTCACGGGCACGGAGACCTCGGCGTCGACGTCCCGCAGCGTCACGTAGGTGACGCGGGCCCGCCGGTTGAGCTCGATGATCTGCCCCTCGACCCACGTGGGCGCGCAGCGGGCGATGTAGGCGTGCAAGTTCTCCGAGAGCATCCGCAGCGGCCACGGGTTCTCCGGGGTGGTGCGGTCCGCCCGCGGGGGCAGCTCCCGCTCGCCACCGGCCGGCACGTCCTGCTGCGGCTCGAGATGCGTCATGACTCATGCTTACCACCCGACGGCGACAGCCGTGCGCGGACACCGTGCGCGCACACCGGGCGTGCGTACAGTGGTGCCGTGAGCCCCTCAGCACCCCCCGCGTCCGGACACCGTTCCCGGCGCCGTGCCGTGACCGTCCTGCGCACCGGCCTCGGCACCGTCCTCGGCCTGGCCACCGCGTCCCTCGTGGCGCTGCTCGTGCCGCTGCACTGGGCCGAGGACACGGTCGTGTCCCGGGACGGGTTCACCCGCGTGGTGGGCACCCTCGCCGAGGACCGGTCGTTCCAGGAGGAGCTGGCGCGCACGGCCGTGGGGCAGGCGACGGACCGGTTCCTGGGGGAGCGGGCCACCGGGGTGCCCTTCCTGGACCGGGCCCTGGAGGGCTTGACGCGCCGCGCGACGGACATCGCCGTCGACCTGACGTCCGACCCCGCCTACCAGCGCGCGTGGACGCAGAGCCTGGCCCGCACCCATGCGGCGAACGTCCCCGTCGAGGGCGGCGTGGACGAGGCGCCCCGCGACCTCGTGCTCGACCTCGGCCCGATGCTCCGGGAGGTCGACGCGGCCCTGGAGCGGACCGCGGGCGTGGACGTCGGTCTCGCCGAGCGCGACAGCACGCTGACCGTCCCGGGCTCGCGCACCGGGCCCCTGATCGAGAACGCCGTCCGGCTGACGGACCTGGCCGTCCCGCTCACCTGGGCCGCCGGGGTGCTCGGGGTGCTCGCGCTGCTCGTGACCCGGCACCGGTTCGCCACGCTCGCCGTGCTGGGACTCGGCACGCTCGCCGGCCTGGGCGGCGTGTGGCTGCTCGTGGAGCACGGCGTGGAGCGGGCGACCGGCGTCCTGGGCGCGGACCCGGTGGTCCGGCTCACCGTGGACCGGGTCGCCGTCCTGCTCACCGGGTCCCTCGGCGAGCAGATGGTCACCGCCGCCTGGGCGGCGGGGATCACGGGCGTGGTGGGTCTCGTGGGGGCGATCCTGGTGTCGGGCGGATCACGGCGCGGACGGCGCCCCACCACGTAGCATGGAGGCCATGCCGACCACCGTTGCGCTCTCCATGCCCACCGTCCCCCGTTCCCGGCGCTCCCCCGAGGAGGTGGCCGCCGCCGCTCCCGTGGCCGGGCCCAAGAAGGTCCTGCTCGCGTCCCCCCGCGGCTACTGCGCCGGCGTGGACCGTGCGGTCATCGCGGTGGAGAAGGCGCTCGAGCACTACGGCGCCCCGGTGTACGTCCGCAAGGAGATCGTGCACAACAAGTTCGTGGTGAGCACCCTCGAGGAGCAGGGCGCCGTGTTCGTCGAGGAGACCGACGAGGTCCCGGAGGGATCCCTGCTGATCTTCTCCGCCCACGGCGTCTCGCCGGCCGTGGTGGAGTCCGCGAGGTCCCGCGACCTGCACACCATCGACGCCACGTGCCCGCTGGTGACCAAGGTGCACCGCGAGGCCGTGCGCTTCGCGAAGAGCGACTACGACATCCTGCTGATCGGCCACGACGGCCACGAGGAGGTCGAGGGCACCTCCGGCGAGGCCCCCGAGCACATCCAGGTGGTGAACAGCCCCGACGAGGTCGACCAGGTCGTGGTCCGCGACCCGGACAAGGTCGTGTGGCTCTCCCAGACCACCCTCAGCGTGGACGAGACCCTGGAGACCGTGCAGAAGCTGCGCGAGCGCTTCCCCTCCCTGCAGGACCCGCCCAGCGACGACATCTGCTACGCGACCTCCAACCGGCAGACCGCGATCAAGAAGATCGCCCCGGACGCCGATCTCGTGGTCGTCGTGGGCTCGGCGAACTCCTCGAACTCCGTGCGGCTCAAGGAGGTCGCCCTCGAGTACGGCGCCCGCCGGGCCGAGCGGGTGGACTTCGCCAACCAGGTGGACGAGTCCTGGTTCGAGGGCGTCGCCACCGTGGGCGTCACGTCCGGCGCCTCCGTGCCGGAGGTGCTCGTCCAGGACGTGCTGCGCCTGCTCGCCGACTACGGCTACGGCGAGGTGGAGCAGGTCGTGACCGCCGAGGAGGACGTGCTGTTCTCCCTGCCCAAGGAGCTGCGCGCCCGGCTCACCGCAGCCGGGGACACCTCCCACCGGCTCGGCGGCCGCGGGGCGCGCCCCGCCCGCTGAGCCGCGGGCGGGCCGCGCCCGGTCAGCCCGCCGCGCGCTCGTCGAGGGGCTCCGGCGCCCCGCCCGAGCCGACGGGATCCGGGCGATCCACCGGCTCCGCCCGCCGGTCCGCCCGGGGCAGCTGCCCCGGTTCCGGCAGCAGCGGGGCCTCCGGCAGCTGTCCGGCCGCGGTGAACTCCGGTGCCGTGAGGGGGCGCGGCGCCACCACGAGCGGCCGGGTGCTCAGCCGCTCGTCCTCGGCGAGCGTGGGGTCGAGGTCGTTGATCCGCCGGGCCGTGGGGAACACCCGGGTCTCCACGGAACCGGCGAGCCGGTTGTAGGTCTCGACCGACTTCTGCAGCGACCGGCCCATGTCGTCGAGGTGCTTGCCGACCGTGCCCAGCCGTTCGTAGAGCTGACGGGAGAGGTCGAAGAGCTCCTTGGCGTTCTCCGTGAGCCCGTTCTGCCGCCACGTGAAGGCGACCGCCTTGAGCGAGGCCAGCAGCGAGACCGGCGACACGAGCGCCACGTTGCGGCCCGCGGCGTGGTCCAGCAGCGTCGGGTCCGCGTCCAGCGCCGCGGACAGCGCCGACTCGGCGGGCAGGAAGCACAGCACCAGCTCCGGCGAGGCGTCCCGCGCCTCCCAGTACTTCTTGCCGGCCAGCGCGTCCACGTGCCCGCGCACGGCCTTGGCGTGACCGGCCAGCTGCGCCCGGCGGGCGTCGTCGTCCGGTGCGTCCTGGGCGCGCAGGTAGGCGGTCATGGGCGCCTTGGCGTCCAGGACGATGTCACGGCCCCCGGGCAGGTGCACGACCATGTCGGGGCGGACGGCGCTGCGCTCGCCGTCCGCGGTGGTGCCGTTCGAGGAGACCTGCTCCCGGAAGTCGACGTGCGCCGTCATCCCCGCGGCCTCGACCACCCGGCGCAGCTGGACCTCGCCCCACGTGCCCCGCGCCGAGCCCGAGCGCAGGGCCGAGGACAGGGACGTGGTCGCGGTGCGCAGGTGGTCGCCGACCTCACGGGTGTGGGCGAGGGCCTGGGTGATGCCCCCGTACTGCTCGGCCCGGTCCCGCTCGAGCGCGCTCACGTGCTCCTCGACCGAGCGCAGCTGGTGGGCCACCGGCGCCAGCGCCCGCAGCACGTTGTTGTCCTGCACGGAGCGGGCGTCGGCGTCCCGCAGCCGGTCCTCGAGCTGGGCGCGCGCCTCGACGGCCGCCGCCCGCTCGGCGGCGAGGTCCACGAGCCGGTCGTGGACGGCGGCGAGCTCGGCCTGGAGCCCGGCGCGCTCCTGCTCCGCGGCCCGCACCTCCCGGGCGGAACGTGCCCGGGCCACCGCGACGCCCAGGAGGGCGCCCACGAGGAGGGCGAGGAGGACGAGGACGACGACGAGGCTGACGGTCATGCCCAGCAGTGTGGCACGCCACCCGGACACCGCACGGCGGCGGCGCTCACGGCCGCGGTACTCACGGCCGCGGTGCTCACGGCCGCCCGCACCCGGGCGCCGCCCGTCGGGTGGTCACCGCCGCACCGTGGTCCGGCGGACCGCCAGCAGCACCACGGCCGCGAAGACCGCCGTCCAGATGCCGGCGTTGAGCAGCAGCGCCCACAGGGGGTCGGACTCCACGGGCGGTCCGCTGGTGGCCACGACGTCGCCCTCGACCAGCGGGTACCGGGCCAGCCCGGCCAGGCCGTAGAGCGGGGTGAACCGTGCGATGTCGAGCATGACACCGGTGAGCGGGACGAAGAGGTTGCCGAAGAAGCTGAGCACCACCAGCAGCCCCGAGGCGGCGCCGACCGCGGACTCGGAGCGGAACAGCAGCCCCGCCGCCAGCCCGTAGAGGGCGAACATGGAGGAGCCGGCCACGACGAGGACCGCGGTGGCGGGCCAGCGCCAGCCGCCCAGCTCGGCGCCGGTCAGGGCGCCCACGGCGTAGACCACGACGACGGGCAGGACAGCCATGGCCAGGGCCACGGCCACCTTGGCCAGCACGTACCCGTGCCGCGGCGCGGGCGTCAGCCCGATCTGGCGGCCCCACCCCCGGGCCTGCTCCACGGCGGCGGAGCCGGCGATCGAGGTCGTCGCGACGACCGCCCCGTACACCGCCATCGAGATCATGTTGTACCCGCCCGCGTTGCCGTGGCCCACCGGCAGGTCGGAGAAGTCCCCCAGCGCCGTGAACATCACGTACAGCACGGCGGGCAGGACCACCACGAAGAAGGTGTTCTCGACCATGCGCACGTTGCGGCGCAGGTCGTGGGCGGCGTAGGCGATGCTCATGCTGCTGGTCCTTCCGGCGGCGGGGACGGGTGTCGGGGGCAGGGCTCGGGGGCGCGGTCAGTCGGCGGTGAGGCCCAGGAAGGCCTCCTCGAGCCCGGCGTGGGTGATCTCGAGCTCCCGCGCGCCCGTGGCCGTGAGCAGGTGCCGGGCGATGGCGTCCGTGTCCGGGCCCGTGAGCCGCCGGCGCCCGCCGACGGGCTCCAGCGGGGTCGCCCCCGGGACGACGACGGGCCCGGGCCCCTCCCAGCGGAAGCTGACCACCCGGTGGCCCGCCAGGGCCTGGACCTCGGCGGTGGGGGCGTCCGCCACCACCCGTCCGCCCTTGAGCACCACGGTGCGCGCGGCGAACTCCTCGGCCTCGTCCAGGTAGTGGGTCGCGAACACGACCGTCCGGCCGCGCTCCGCCTCGGCGTGCATCGACGCCCAGAACTCCCGCCGGGCGTTGACGTCCATCCCCGCGGTCGGCTCGTCGAGGACCAGCAGGTCCGGCTCGGGCAGCAGGGCCAGCGCGAAGCGCAGCCGCTGCTGCTCGCCGCCCGAGCACTTGGAGACCTTCCGCCGCGCGAACCCGGACGCCCCGGCACGGGCCAGCGCCTCGTCCACGGGCAGGGGGTCGCGGTGCAGGGTCGCGACCATGGCCACCGTCTCCCGCACGGACAGGTCGTCGAGCAGCCCCCCGGTCTGGAGCACCGCACCGATCCGCCCGGCCCGCACGCTCGCGCGCGGTGCGGCACCCAGGGTGCGCACGGTGCCGTCGTCGGGGTCCGTGAAGCCCAGCACCATGTCCAGGAGGGTGGTCTTGCCGGCGCCGTTGGGCCCGAGCAGCGCGACCACCTCCCCGCGCTCCACGCGCAGGCTCACGCCGTCCACGGCCCGGACGCGGCGCTCGCCGCGCCCGAAGCCCTTCCGGACACCGGTGACGTCGAGGGCCGGGGAGCCCGCGGCGCTCGCGGGCGGCGCGGTGCTGGATGCCGGGGAGGATCTCATGCCCTGAACTCTGCCCCTCTCGGCGCCGTGCCGGAAGGCCCGGACGCCGCGACACGCCCATGACGTCGGTCACGGGCTCCGGAGCCGGCGGGGCGTGCCGGCCCGGCGGCCGGTAGGATGGTCTCCCGTGGCTCTTACTATCGGAATCGTCGGACTGCCCAACGTCGGCAAGTCCACCCTGTTCAACGCGCTGACCCGCAACACCGTCCTGGCGGCGAACTACCCGTTCGCGACCATCGAGCCGAACATCGGCGTGGTCAACCTGCCGGACCCGCGGCTGGACCGGCTCGCGGAGATCCACGGCTCCGCGCGGATCCTGCCCGCGACCGTGTCCTTCGTGGACATCGCCGGCATCGTCAAGGGCGCGTCCGAGGGGGAGGGCCTCGGCAACCAGTTCCTGGCCAACATCCGCGAGGCCCAGGCCATCGCGCAGGTGGTCCGCGCCTTCGACGACCCGGACGTCATCCACGTGGACGGCGAGATCGACCCGGCCTCCGACATGGAGACCATCAACACCGAGCTGATCCTCGCCGACCTGCAGACCCTCGAGAACGCGATCCCGCGCCTCGAGAAGCAGGTCAAGATCAAGAAGGCCGATCCCGCCAAGCTCGCCGCCATGCAGCAGGCGCAGACGATCCTCGAGCGCGGGGACACCGTCTTCGGGGCGGCGGAGCAGGAGAAGCTCGACGTCGACCAGCTGCGCGACCTGAGCCTGCTCACCGCCAAGCCGTTCATCTACGTCTTCAACGCCGACGACGGGGTGCTCGGCGACGAGGCGAAGCAGCAGGAGCTGCGCGAGCTCGTGGCACCCGCCGACGCCGTGTTCCTCGACGCGAAGCTCGAGGCGGAGCTCGTGGAGCTCGACGAGGACGAGGCGAAGGAGATGCTGGAGATGTCCGGGCAGGAGGAGGCCGGCCTCGACAAGCTCGCCCGCACGGGCTTCTCCACCCTCGGTCTGCAGACCTATCTCACCGCCGGGCCCAAGGAGTCGCGCGCGTGGACCGTGCCCGTGGGCGCCACCGCCCCGCAGGCGGCCGGTGTCATCCACACCGACTTCGAGCGCGGCTTCATCAAGGCCGAGGTCGTCTCCTTCGAGGACCTCGACGCCGCCGGGTCCATGGCCGAGGCCAAGGCCGCCGGCAAGGTTCGCATCGAGGGCAAGGACTACGTCATGCGCGACGGCGACGTGGTGGAGTTCCGCTTCAACGTGTGAGCGGGGCCGTCGCCCCTGGTCCCGCGGGGACCAGGCCCAGGCCGTCCGCACGGAGTCCGCAGGGGATCCGAGGGAGGACTCGAAAAGGGCCTGGGCGGGCTGCCCGCGTGCCGTCCTCCGCCGCCGGCCGCACGTGACCGTGCGTGCTCAGCGCCTCGCTTCGTACCGGGTCAGGACCACCCCGCCGGGAAACGTCCGCGTCTCCACCAGGTTCAGCCGCACCCGGCCGTCCAGGGCGGTGAAGAACGGCGTGCCGCCGCCCACCAGGACCGGATGGGTCACGATCGTGTACTCGTCGATCAGCCCGGCCCGCAGGGCCGCCCCGGCGAGCGCTGCACCACCGACCCGCATCGGCTCGCCGTCCTCAGCCTGGAGCCGGGCGATCTCCGCGACCGCGTCGCCGGTGACCAGGCGGGTGTTCCGGTCGACCTGCTCCATCGTCGCCTTGTCCGTCGTCGAGGAGAGCACCACCTTCGGCGTGTCCCGCCAGTTCCGCGCGAACTCGATCTCCGCCGGGGTGGCACCGGGCTGCTGGTCGCCGGTCGGCCAGTAGGAACCCATGGTCTCCCAGAGCCTGCGCCCGTACAGCAGGAGGCCGATCGCCCGCTCCTGATCGAGCCACCACCGGAACAGCTCGTCGCTCGGCGCACTCCACGCGAGGTCGTCGCCGGGCGCGGCGACGTAGCCGTCCAGCGTCGGGTTCATGCCGTAGATCGGTTTCCGCATCGCGCCGTGCCGTCCGTCGGCCGGTCCCGGGAGCCCGGACCGGAGGCATGGGAGAACTGCTCGACCAGCTCTCCCGCCGGCACCCTGAGGCCGCGGGGCGAGCCGGGGCCCGGGGGTACGTGCAGATCGTCCACCCGTCGATTGTGTCGCACCTTCGACGTCGTCGCCGCAGTCGGGAGGATCCCGGGCCCGGCTCCTTCCCCGAGGCACTGCGGCGCGCCCGGGAGGCGGGGGGCGGGCCCCGTGCTCCGGGCCGGGCCGTCCCGGCCGGTCAGCTCGCCGGCTGGTGCGACGTCTGCGTCCCCGGTGCCGGGGACGGGCCGCCGGCCACGATCCGCAGGTCGGTGAGGTCCGCGCCCTCGAGCTGCGCCAGCACCTGGTGGGCCAGCAGGGACAGGGCCGTGCCGTACGCCGCGGTCCTCGTCTCGGCCTCCACGGCCAGCCGGAGGGAGACGCCCTGCGCCCCGCTGCTCCGCGCCACGCAGCGCGCCGCCGTGACGGTCCGGCCCAGGTCCTCGACCGCGGAGTCGTCCAGCCGGCGGCTCGTCCTGACCGTCGCCTCGGCGGTCCACGTGCTCACGGGGCGACTCCGCGCCGGAGGTCCTCCGACCGGTGCTCCCGGGGACAGGACCGGTGCTCCCGGGGACGGGCCGGCGCGGTGATCTGCACCGGGCCGGTGACCGGCTGCACCTCCTCGAGGCTCCAGCGCAGGAGCTCCACGGCCGCGGGCTCCGCCTCGTGCGCCTGGAGCAGGTCCACGGTGAGGTCCGAGTCGGGGAACAGCGCCCGGGCGCGGACGGCCAGCGGCGCCAGTGCCTGCTGGTTCGTCCCGGTCAGCAGGCCCGTGACGGCCAGGGCCACGTGCTGTCCGTCCAGATCGATCCGGACGAGCACCGAGAGCTTGGGCGCTCCCGACGGTCCCCCCGGTGCGGTGGGCGCGCTCAGCCCCGCCCCCGCCGTCATGTCGCTCATCGTGCGTCTCCCCCCAGTCGGTGCAGCTGCGGCAGGGGACCTGTCCCACGCCCTGGGGCCGCGGCGTCCCCGACGTCGCGGCGGTCCACCCCGCCCGATCCATGGTGAGCACGCGGAAGCCCGACCACCAGGGGGTGCGCCGGACGAGTGCGTTTTCCGGCTCGGCGGTGCTCTGCGCGTCACCCGGGGACGCGGGGGCCGGGGCGCGCGGGGACCAGGGGCCGGGGCGCGCGGGGAGCAGGGGCCGGTGCGGTGCCGCGGAGCCGGCGGCCCACCCGTGCCTACGGCTGGTGGCCGGTGCCGTCCTCCGGTGAGAGCTCGGCCTCGCTGTACTCCTCGATGTCCACGAGCACGGCAGGGCCCGACTGCGCCACCTGCAGCGCGACGGCCAGGCTCGCCACGTCACCCTCGTCGAGGGGCTGGTCGGGCAGGTCCACGGCGTAGCGGGCCTCGCCGTCGACGAGCACCGGGGTGATGTGGGCGGAACCCGTGGTGAGGTCCACCACGGTGGCGGGGGCGATCGCCTCGCCGTCCTCGGAGGCGGGGAGGTCGCTGGGGGGTGCGGAAGTGGTCATGGGGTCCGTCCTGTCGCTCGGGGTGCTGTCAGGCTACTGCGTGTTCCCGTGCGCGCCGCGGAGCGACCTACCGTGACGGGCCGACCTACCATGGGCGGCATGACCCATCCGCTCGTGTTCGACCGCGACGACCCGGTCCTGGCCCGCGTGCGGGAGATCTGCCTGGCGCTGCCCGGCGCCCGGGAGAAGGTGTCCCACGGCCGCCCGTGGTTCTGCACGAGGACCGGTTTTGCGGTGTACGGCGGCACGCTGCGGGGGGACTCGGCCACGTCCTTCGGGACGTCGCTGCTGGTGCGGGCCGACCCGCAGGAGCGGCCCGCCCTGCTGGCCGGCCCGCAGTTCTTCGAGCCGGCGTACCTGTGGCCCTCGGGCTGGGTGGGGCTGGACCTGTCCCCGGCGGGCACCGACTGGACCGAGGCCGCCGAGCTCGTCGAGACGTCCTACCGGCTCACGGCTCCGCGCCGCCTGGTGCAGGAGCTCGACACCCGCCGCTGACGGAGCCGACCGGAGGCCGCGGAGCCGTTCCCGCGGTCAGCCCAGGGCGCGCTTGATGTCGGCGCGCTCCTTCTCGAGGCGGCGCACCCGGTGGCCCAGCTTGAAGAGGCGGACGGAGCCGACGAGCCCCATGATCAGGGCACCGGCGACCGCCGCGAGCAGCATCGCGACGCCGAGGGGGAGGCTGAAGGCCCAGCCCAGGTAGTTGAACTCCGCCGGGACGTTGTTCTGCAGGATGAAGACCAGCAGCAGGACGAGGATCAGCAGGCCCAGGAGCAGGGCGGTCCACATGGCCCCCGAGATGCCGCGGCCCTGTTGCTCGTCCAGGTCGGGGTCCGTGCCCGCCTGCCGCCGGGGAGCGGGCTGCCGCCCGGTCGCCGGACGGTCCGCCGACGACGAGGACGCGTCCGCAGCGGCGGGCTCCCGGTCGTTCCCGGGGGTGAGGTCGCGCCGGTGCGCGTCGGCGGGGTCTGGTGTGCGGGCCATGACGGTTCTCTCCCTGGTCGCGCGGACGGGCCGCGGTGTCGCTGTGGTGCTCACCGTAGTCCTGGTGGGCGCGTTGCTGAAACCCGGCCGGAGCTCAGCGGGTCGGCACGCTGCGCCGGAGGAAGGGGCCCACCGCGGCGGCGAGCAGGGCCAGCGCAGCCTCCTGGTCCACGGGCCCGGACCGGCCGACCGCCATGGCGTGGTCCGCACCCCCGACCGGCAGGACCTCGACCGCCGGTGCGCCCGCCGCGGCGGCCGTGATCTCGTCCGCCGTGCCGAAGGCGTCCCGCGTCCCCTGCGCCACGAGCACGGGGACCGTGGGGCGCAGCAGCTCCTCGGCCCGCGACCGCTCCGGCCGGCCCGGCGGGTGCAGGGGGAAGGCCAGGCAGACGACGGCGGCAGCGCCGACCGCGGCGGCCGTCCGGCACGCCACGCGCGCCCCGGCGCTGCGGCCGCCGACGGCCACGGGCACGCCTGCGGCCAGCTCGGCCACGGCCGGCGCGGCGGCCAGCCAGCCGGCGTCGAGGACCGCCGGACGCGGGGCGATCCTCCGGCCGGCGAGCACCCACGGCTGCTCGTGGCGCACCACGGTGACGCCGTGGCGGGGGAGCGTCTCGGCGAGGGCGACGAGGTCCCGGGCACCCGCGCCCCCGCCCGCGCCGTGGCCCAGCCACAGCAGCGCCGCGGGGTGCTCGGCGGGGGAGACCAGCAGCCGTCCCGGTCCGGTCTCGGTGGGCACGGTGAGCTCGCTCGGTCGGGGCATGGTCCCCACGGTAGCCGGGCGGCTCCCGGCCACGGGCCCGTGCCGCCGGCGGGCGGGGCCCGGCCTAGCATGGGGCGCATGGCATCCCCGAACCCGGCGCCCGCCGCCCGTCCGAGCCGCGCCGACCTCGAGGCCGCCCGGGACACGACCCTGCCCGACCTGCTCGGACCGGACGTGCGGCTGCTGGTCTGCGGCATCAATCCGAGCCTGTGGGCCGCCGCCACCCAGGCGCACTTCGCCCGGCCGGGCAACCGGTTCTGGCCGGCGCTGCACGACGCCGGGCTCACCGGCCGGCTCGTGGACTGCTCCGCCGGGATGAGCGCGGCGGACCGCGAGCACGTCCTGGGGTGCGGCCTCGGCATCACGAACCTCGTGCAGCGGGCCACGGCCCGGGCGGACGAGCTGGACCCCTCCGAGTTCGTGGCCGGCCGGGGGCGGCTGGCCGAGCTCGTCGCCGGGCTGCGCCCCGCCGTGGTCGCGGTCGCCGGCGTCACCGCCTACCGGCACGCCTTCGCCCATCCGGGGGCCGCCCTCGGGCGGCAGGACCGGGAGCTGGCCGGGGCGCAGCTGTGGGCGCTGCCCAGCCCGAGCGGGCTCAACGCCCACGCTTCCCGGGCGGGCCTCGCCGCCGCCTTCGCCGAGGCCGGCCGGGCGGCGGGGCTCCCGCCGGCCGGCACGCCCCGGTGACCGCGCGGACCCGTGCCGGCCGGGTCCGGGCCCCGGCCGGGGGACTCACACGAACAGGAGCAGGCTCACGGCCATGACCGCCATCCCGGCCACCAGCCCGTAGACCGACAGGTGGTGCTCGCCGTACTCCTGGGCCGTGGGCAGCAGCTTGTCCAGGGAGATGAAGACCATGATCCCGGCCACGCCCGCGAACACGACGCCGAAGAGGACGTCGTCGAGGAACGGGAACAGGACGAGGTACCCGAGCACCCCGCCCACGGGCTCCGCCAGGCCCGAGAGGAACGCCCAGCGGAAGGCCCTCCGGCGGTCGCCCGTGGCGTGGTGGATCGGCACCGCCACGGAGATCCCCTCGGGGATGTTGTGCAGCGCGATGGCCACGACCACCGGGATCGCCACGGACGGCTCCTGCATGGCCGCCACGAAGGTCGCGAAGCCCTCGGGGAAGTTGTGGATGGCGATCGCCACCGCGGTCATCGTCCCCATCCGCAGGAGCCGTCGCTGCCGCCCGGCGTCGTCGTGCGGGTACTCGTGCGGGTTGACGCGGGAGGGCACGAGCCGGTCGATCACCGCGATCAGGGCGATCCCCGCGAAGAACCCCCCGGCCGTGGCCCACGCACCGGAGCGCTCCCCGAGCTCGGCCACCAGGGCGACCTGCGCCTTGACGAAGATCTCGATCATGGAGACGTAGATCATCACCCCGGCCGAGAAGCCGAGACTCACCGCCAGGAACTTGGCGTCGGTGCGCCGGGTGACGAGAGCCAGGAACGCGCCCACCCCCGTGGCCAGCCCCGCGAACAGCGTCAGGCCGAAGGCGATGAGCAGCTCGTACACGGGCGGGTCGGTTCCCTTCCTGGCCGGGGTGGGGCGCTCGCAGTCTAGCGAACGGCGGGGAGCGCCCCGGCGGTGCACCGCGGTGCACCAGAATGGTCCGATGACGACCTCTTCCGGCAGTGCCCCGGGACCGGACGCCGCGGCCGGTGACCGGTCCGGCCTCGCCGCGCGGTACACGTCCGCGTGGGAGCTGGTCCCCGACGGACGGGCGCGGGACGACGGCGGGGCCCTGGTCCTGCCGGTGCGCACCCGCGCCGGGGAGCCCGCCGTGCTGCGGCTCTCCCCGCCGCGCTCCGGCGCCGAGCACGAGCACCTGGCGCTGCGCCTGTGGGGCGGGCGCGGGGCCGTGCGGCTGCTCCGGGCGGAGCCGGCCGACCGGGCGCTGCTGCTCGAGCGCACCGCCGACCACGACCTGCACGCCCTGCCCGTGCTCGAGGCCTGCCGCGTGCTCGGCGAACTGACCCGCGCCCTCGCGCGCCCGCCCCGGCCCCCGTTCCCGCGGCTGTCCGCGGCGGCCCGGCGGTGGCGGGAGGACCTGGCCGGGGCCACGGAGCTGGACGCCCGGTTCCCGCGGCGCTTCCGGCTGCAGGCGGTCAAGAACCTGGAGCGGCTGCTCCGCGGCGAGCTGGACACCGCGCTCGTGCACCAGGACCTGCACCACGGCGCCGTGCGGGCCGCACAGCGCTCCCCGTGGCTGGCCACCGGCGCGGACCCGGTGCTCGGCACCCCGGAGTTCGCGCTGGTCCCCGCCCTCTGGCGCCGCACGGAGCAGGCCGGCCGGGGCGGTGCCCTGGCCGCGGCCCTGGAGGACCGGATCGAGGCCCTGTCCCTCGCGGCGGGGGCCGACCCCGAACGCCTCCGGGCGTGGGCGCTCGTGCGGTTCGCCGTCGCAGCCCGGGCCGGGACGGCCCGGCCCACGGGTGCCCCGCACGGGGAGCTCAGCCGGCTGGTCCAGTTGTGCAAGGCCGTGCAGCGGGGCGCCTGAGCTCGTGGCCGCGCCCTGCCCCGCGCCGGTGCGGTCCCGGCGGCGCCGTCAGTCGGGCCGGCGGCCGAGGGCCTCGACGGTCTCCGCGGCGAGGGCGATCCCGGCCCCGCTGTAGAGGTTGAACACCGTCCGCACCCCGTGCCCGCGCAGCTCCTGCACCTCGTCGTCGTACTGCGCCACGGCGGCCACGGCCCCCGCGAACCCCGACTCCGTGAGCTGGCGCAGCGCCACGAGGTTGGAGCCGTGAAAGGGCATGGCCAGCACCGCGATCCGCACGTGCCCGGTGGCGATGACCCGCTCCCAGAACTCCTGGTCGGTCGCGTCCTCGTTCTGCACGTCGAAGCCCTCCCCGCGGAGGCGCTCGGCGCGGTCCGTGGAGTTCTCGATGCCCAGCACGGTGAACCCGTGCTCGTCGGAGAACTCCCGGTAGGCGGCCTGTCCCACCCGGCCCATGCCGAGCACCAGGACGTCGGCGTGGCCGATGTCGATGGGCCGGTCCTCCGGGTGCAGCCGGTGCTCCGGGTGCTCCGGCAGCCGTCGCGCCAGGGCGCTGATCAGGGGCGAGCCGCGGCGGTTGACCACTGCGGAGACCACGAAGCTCGCCGCGACCGTCACGGAGAGCACCACGAGCCAGCGCTCCGCGAGCATCCCGGCGGAGACCCCGATGGCACCCACGATCAGGGCGAACTCCGAGTGGTTGGCCAGGGCCAGCCCGCTGCGCAGCGAGGTCCGGCGGCGCAGCCCGAACAGCCACAGCAGGAGCACGTACAGCACCGCCTGCACCGGCACGAGCAGCAGCAGCAGCAGTCCCAGGAGCACCGTCATGGTGTCCGGCATGCCGTTGAACCCGATCGAGACGAAGAACGCCACGAGCAGCAGGTCCTTGAAGGTGAACAGGGTGCGGGACAGCTCGCCCGCGTTCGCGTGCGAGGCCAGGAGCATGCCCACCACCAGTGCGCCGAGATCCCCCTTGAGCCCCACCGCGGAGAAGGCGATGTAGCCGGGGACCAGGGCCATGACCACCCCGAACAGGGCCTGCATCTCCCCGTGCCCGATCCGGGCCCAGATCCGGCGGAACACCCAGGCGCCGGGCACCAGCAGCACCAGCGCGAACGCCCAGGGGCTCGGCGGGTGCTCGTTCGTGGCGGTGATGAACGCGACGGCCGCGAGGTCCTGCATGATCAGGATGCCGATCGCCACGCGGCCGTAGAGGGAGGTGGTCTCGCTGCGCTCCTCGAGCACCTTGAAGACCAGCACGGTGCTGGAGAAGGACAGCGCGAAGCCCACCAGGGCAAGGGTGGGCAGGTCCGCCTCGGGCAGCGCGAGGCCGGCCAGCATGAACAGGGCCAGGAAACCGGCGCCCAGCGCCGTGCTCACCACCATGTGCACCCCGGCGGTGCCCCACACCTCGCGGCGGAGCAGGGACCGCGCATCCAGCTTGAGCCCGATCCCGAACAGCATCAGGGTGACGCCGATGTCGGCGAGCTCGTCCACGATCTCCAGCCGCTCCGCGCCCAGGCCGTTGAGCACGAAGCCCGCGGCCAGGAAGCCGACCAGGGGCGGCAGCCGGAGCAGGACGGCGAGGGCGCCGGCGCCGAAGGCGACGACCAGGTACACGGCGACCGTTGTCACAGGAGGCTCCCTCGCCGGGCCGGTGGGTGGGGACCCTTCCAGTCTAGGGGCGCAGCCGGTCCCGGACGGGGCCGGGGCCGGCTGCGCCCGGCCACATGTGCCCCGCACCGTCCGCTCCGCCGAGCGCCTACAGTGGTCGCAGCACCGCGCCGCACCGCGCGGCACCGCGCCGAGGGGAAGGACCCGAGCATGCAGGACAGCCCGCGGCCCGACCGCACCCGGTCCGCGCTGACGCGCTCGCAGCGGCTGGACCGGCTGCCGTTCACCACCGAGCACCGGAAGCTGCTCGTCGGCTCCGGCGTCGGCTGGGCCCTGGACGCCATGGACGTGGGGCTGATCTCGTTCGTGATGGCCGCGCTGGCCCAGCAGTGGGGTCTGGGCACCGGGGAGCTGTCCCTGCTCGCCTCGATCGGGTTCGTGGGCATGGCCGTGGGCGCCAGCCTCGGCGGGCTCCTGGCCGACCGGCTCGGCCGGCGCCAGGTCTTCGCCCTGACCCTGCTGGTCTACGGCCTGGCCACCGGGGCGTCCGCGCTCGTCGGCTCGCTGGCGGCGCTCGTCGTCCTGCGCTTCGTGGTGGGCCTCGGTCTCGGGGCGGAGCTGCCGGTCGCCTCCACCCTCGTCTCCGAGTACGCCCCCCGCCGGATCCGCGGCCGGGTCGTGGTGGTCCTCGAGTCCTTCTGGGCCGTCGGCTGGATCCTCGCCGCGCTCGTGGGGTACTTGGTGGTGCCGTCCTCCCCGGACGGCTGGCGCTGGGCGCTGCTCGTGGGCCTCGTGCCGGCCCTCTACGCCGTGGTCGTGCGCCGCGCCCTGCCGGAGTCCGTGCGCTTCCTGGAGAGCCGGGGCCGGACGGAGGAGGCCGAGGCCGCGGTGCGCGGGTTCGAGGACGCCCGGCCGCTGGGCGGCTCCCGGGCCGAGACCGACGAGCAAGCACGGGCCGCCGCGGCGGACGCCCCGCTCCCGGGCGACGGGGCGCAGGGCATCTGGGCCCCGGTCCTGCGGCGGCGCACGGCGGCGCTGTGGGTGATCTGGTTCTGCATCAACTTCGCCTACTACGGGGCGTTCACCTGGCTGCCCACGCTCCTGCTCCAGCAGGGACTCACGCTGACGACCTCCTTCGGCTACGTCCTGATCATCACGCTCGCCCAGCTCCCCGGCTACGCCGTGGCCGCCTGGCTCATCGAGACCTGGGGCCGGCGGATCACGCTGGCCGTGTTCCTCGGGGGCTCCGCGCTGAGCGCCGTGCTGTTCGGGATCGTGTCGACGGGCAGCGTCGTGCTGCCGTGGCAGGTGATCGGCTCCGGCATGGCCCTGTCCTTCTTCAACCTGGGCGCGTGGGGTGCGCTGTACGCGATCGGACCCGAGCTCTATCCCACCGCGCTGCGCGGGACGGGGACCGGCGCGGCCGCCGGGTTCGGCCGGATCGCCTCGATCCTGGCCCCGCTCGCCGTGCCCGTGCTGCTGGGGCTCGGCGGGGAGCGCTACGACATCGTCGTGGTCTTCGCCGTCTTCGGCCTCGCCTTCCTCGTGGCCGCGCTGGCCGCGTTCGTCCTGCCCGAGCAGCGGGGACGGGCCCTGCAGTGACGTCCTCCGACCCCGCGTCCTCCCCGACGCCCCCGGCCGTCCTGACCGACCGCGAGATCGGCCTCGCCCGGCTCGCGGCCCACGGGCTGGTGCGCCCGGCGGACATGGCCCCCGAGGAGGTCGTGCGCGCCCTCGGGGCCGTCCAGGCGCAGGACCTGCCCGGCGCCCTCGTCTCCGTCGGCCTCCGCCGGGCCGCCGGGCCCGGCGGCCTGCGCGAGGCCTTCGACGACGGCCGGATCGTGCGCACGTGGCCCATGCGCGGGACCCTGCACCTGGTGCCCGCCGAGGAGCTTCGGGCGTGGCTGGCGGTCCTCGGCCCCCGCACCGTCTCCTCGACGGCCGCCCGGCGGCGCGAGCTGGGCATCGACGAGCGCCTGGACGCCGCCCGGGAGACCGCGCTGGCGGCGTTGCGCCACGGCCCGCAGCCCCGCGAGCGGCTGCACGCCGCGTGGGACGAGGCCGGGCTGCTCGGCGCCCCCGGGCGGGCCTACCACCTCATGCTCGCCCTGCACCTGGACGCGAGCCTGTGCATGGGACCCCTGAGCGGGAACGCACGGGACCAGCTCGTGGTCCCCGTCGCGGACTGGGTCCCGGGCCCGGCGGACGAGCCCGGGCACGCCCCGGCGGGTCCCGGCGTGCCGCCCGTCGTCGTGCGCTGGGTGCGCCGGTACCTGCGCAGCCACGGCCCCGCCTCCGTCGCGGACGCCGCCCGTTGGGCGGCGCTGCCGCGCTCCACGGTGCGTACCGCGGTGGGCGTGCTCGACGACGTCGTGGCCGTGCGCGACCGCGCCGGGCAGGAGCTGTGGTGCGCCCCGGAGGTCCTCGAGAACGCGGCGCGCACCGGCCGCCGGGCCGCCGGGGTGCACCTGCTGCCGCCGTTCGACGAGTACGTCCTGGGCTACGGCGACCGCTCGCACGTCCTGGCCCGGCAGCACGCGGCGCGCATCGTCCCCGGCGCGAACGGCGTGTTCAGGCCCACCGTCGTGGCCGGCGGGCGGATCGTGGGGACCTGGGGGCGCAGCCGGGGCGCCGCGTCCCCGGGTCCCGTGCTGGAGCCCTTCGAGGAGCTCTCGGCCACCCGCCGGCAGGACGCCGAGCGCGCGTTCGCGCGGCTGCCGGTCCTCTGAGCCGAGCGCGGGAGGGGCGCCGCCCGTGGACCCGAGCGGAGACGTCCCCGGGCCGCGGACGGCGTCCCGCCCCTCCGGCGGTGGCCCGGGTCACAGGGGGCTGGATAGGGTGGGCGCATGAGTGAACCCACCCGCCTGTCCTCGGACCTGTCCCGGCTCGAGCGCGAGACCGACAGCTTCCTCGCCACCGTCGAGTCCCTCTCCGACGAGGAGCTGGCCGCGCCCTCGCTGTGCGGGGGCTGGACCCGCGCCCACGTCGTCGCCCACCTCGCCTCCAACGGCCGGGCCCTCGTGAAGCTCGTCGACTGGGCGGTCACGGGCGAGGAGCAGCGCCCCTACGCGTCCCCCGAGGCCCGCAACCGGGAGATCGACGAGTTCGCCGCCCTGCCCCGCGAGGAGCTGGTGCGCCGGGCGCGCGAGAGCGCGGCCTACTTCGCCGAGCAGTCCCGGCGGCTGGGCGGCGAGCTCGCCGTCGAGGAGGTGCACATGCACGGCAAGCGGATCCCCGCCCCGGCCGTCGTGGCGCTGCGCAACTCGGAGATCGTCGTCCACCACCACGACCTCGACACGGACTGGACCCTCCAGCGGGCCGAGCCCGACTCGCTGCTCGACGCCCTCGAGGCGGCGGTGCGCACCATGCGGGCCAAGGACGCCCCCGGGATGACGCTGGTCAGCGAGGAGGGCGACGAGTGGGTGGTCGGCGACGGCGCCTCCCGGGTCCGCTCCGACCGCGCCGGTCTGCTCGCGTGGCTGGCGCGCGGGGAGACGGGGCGCGTCGCGGCGGACGGGCCGCTGCCGGCGCTGCCCACCTGGTGAGGTCCGGTCCGGTGCGCAGCCGGTGGGTCGCCGCGCCGGTCCTGCTCGCGGCGGGCGCCGCCGCCGTGGGGCGGCTCGGGCACGGTGCGCCGGGGGAGGCCCTGGTCCGCGGCGCCCTGCGCTGAGCGGCGGACCCGGGCGCACCTCCCGGGCGCCGGTCGCCGGGGACCCGGCGTCGGTGGCGGTGGGCCCGGCACCGCACGGACGGGGGAGTCGGCGGGGTCACAGCCCCCCGGGGTGCCGCCGGGGCGGCCGAGCGGGGTAGAATGGTCGATGGCCCGCTGAGCGGGCGCCCCCGCCCGGGTCCCTCCGGGTGCGCGGTGGCGCCCCGGCCGCACCCACCGGGAGGGCTGCACCTCCCCCCGCATCTCCACCCGAAGAGAGACCTACGCGTATGCCTGTCACCTCCACCACCGCCCAGCGCGCCGACCTCCGCAACGTGGCCATCGTGGCCCACGTCGACCACGGCAAGACCACCATCGTGGACGCGATGCTGCAGCAGACGCACGCGTTCGCCTCCCACGGTGAGGTCGCGGAGCGCGTCATGGACTCCGGTGACCTGGAGCGCGAGAAGGGGATCACGATCCTCGCCAAGAACACCACGGTGTTCTACGACGGCCCCTCCGCCGAGGGGGAGACCATCACCATCAACGTCATCGACACCCCCGGCCACGCCGACTTCGGGGGCGAGGTCGAGCGCGGCCTGTCCATGGTCGACGGCGTCGTGCTGCTCGTGGACGCCTCCGAGGGCCCGCTGCCGCAGACCCGCTTCGTGCTCCGCAAGGCCCTCGAGGCGAAGCTGCCCGTGATCCTCGTGGTCAACAAGGTCGACCGCCCGGACGCCCGCATCGAGGAGGTCGTGCACGAGTCCATGGACCTGCTGCTGGGCCTGGCCTCCGACATCTCCGAGGACGAGCCGGAGCTCGACCTGGACGCCGTCCTGGACGTGCCCGTGGTCTACGCCGCGGGCCGTGACGGCCGCGCGTCCCTCGAGCAGCCCGAGAACGGGACCCTGCCGGAGAACGAGGACCTCGAGCCGCTGTTCCGGACCATCATCGAGCACGTCCCCGCGCCCTCCTACGACCCCGAGGGCGTCCTGCAGGCGCACGTGACCAACCTGGACGCCTCTCCGTTCCTGGGCCGCCTGGCCCTGCTGCGCATCTTCAACGGCACCCTCAAGAAGGGCCAGACCGTGGCCTGGGCGCGGGCGAACGGCGAGCTCAAGAACGTGCGGATCTCCGAGCTCCTGGCCACCAAGGGCCTGGACCGCGTGCCTGCCGAGTCCGCCGGCCCCGGCGAGATCGTCGCCGTCGCCGGGATCGAGGAGATCACCATCGGCGAGACCCTCACCGACGCCGAGAACCCGCAGCCCCTGCCCCTGATCACGGTGGACGACCCCGCGATCTCCATGACCATCGGCATCAACACGTCCCCGCTGGCCGGCCGCGCCAAGGGCACGAAGGTCACGGCCCGCCAGGTCAAGGACCGGCTCGACAAGGAGCTCGTCGGCAACGTCTCGCTCAAGGTGCTCCCGACCCAGCGTCCCGACGCCTGGGAGGTCCAGGGCCGCGGCGAGCTGGCGCTGGCGATCCTCGTGGAGCAGATGCGCCGCGAGGGTTTCGAGCTGACCGCGGGCAAGCCCCAGGTCGTGACCAGGACCGTGGACGGCAAGGTGCACGAGCCCTACGAGCACATGACCATCGACGTGCCCGACGAGTTCCTCGGCGCGGTGACCCAGCTGATGGCCGGACGGAAGGGCCGCATGGAGGCCATGGCCAACCACGGCACCGGCTGGGTGCGGATGGAGTTCAAGGTCCCCGCCCGCGGCCTGATCGGGTTCCGCACCAGGTTCCTCACCGAGACCCGCGGCGCGGGCATCGCGTCCTCCTACGCCGACGGCTACGAGCCGTGGGCCGGGGACATCGAGTACCGCACCAACGGCTCGATGGTCGCCGACCGGGCCGGCGTGGTCACCCCCTTCGCGATGATCAACCTCCAGGAGCGCGGCTCGTTCTTCGTGGAGCCCACCTCCGAGGTCTACCAGGGCATGATCGTGGGCGAGAACTCCCGGGCCGACGACATGGACGTGAACATCACGAAGGAGAAGAAGCTCACCAACATGCGTGCGGCCTCCTCCGACACCTTCGAGAACCTCACGCCCCCGCGCAAGCTGACCCTCGAGGAGTCCCTCGAGTTCGCCCGCGAGGACGAGTGCGTGGAGGTCACCCCGGACGCCATCCGCATCCGCAAGGTGGTCCTCGACGCCAACGAGCGGATGAAGGTCAACCGGGCCCGGGCGCGCGCCTGACCCCGGACCTCGGCGAATCAGCGCAGCAGGCCCGGCCGTGACCCAGCAGCCCGTCCCGCAGTACCCCGAGCAGGGCGTCCTCGTGCGCGAGGACGCCCTGCTCGGTCTGCTGCCGCCGGGCCTGCGCCCGGAGGACGCCCGCCTCCTGTTCGTGCACGCCCACCCCGACGACGAGTCCATCGCCACGGGAGCCACGATGGGCCGGTACGCCGAGCTCGGGGCGCAGGTCGTCCTGCTGACCATGACCCGCGGCGAGCGGGGCGAGGTGATCCCCGAGGAGCTCCGCGCGCTCGAGGCCGGCCGTCCGGAGTGCGCCGACGACGGCACCGCTCTCGGCCTGTACCGGGTCGGCGAGCTCGACGACGCCGCCGCGCGCCTGGGCGTGGCCGACCGCTTCTTCGCGGGGGAGCCCCCCGCCCTCGACGCGGCCGTGGGCTTCGCCGGCGGCACCTCCCACTACACCGACTCCGGGATGTCCTGGGGCGCCGACGGACGAGCGGCCCCGGCCGCGGACTCCTCGCCGCGCAGCCTCACGGCGGCCACGACCGACGAGGCCGCCGCGCACGTGGCCGCGGCGATCCGCGCCGTCCGGCCGCACGTGCTGGTGACCTACGACGACGACGGGGGGTACGGCCACCCGGACCACGTCCGCACCTCCGCCGTCGCCGTGCGCGGCGCCGAGTTCGCCGCCCGCTCCGGGGCCGGCCCCGGTGCCGGCGTCGCCGCGGACGCGCCGGGCGCCGACGGGACGGACGCGGACCCCTGGGACGTGCCCCTCGTGTGGGCCGTCGAGGGCGAGGCCCGGCCCGAGGACCCGCGGCGGCAGGCCGCGGTGCACGGCTCGGCCGAGCGGAAGCGGGCCGCCATGGCCGCCCATGCGACGCAGGTCGTGCTGGCCGGGGACGGCGCGCGCTTCGCGCTGTCCAACGGGGTGTGGCAGCCCTTCAGCGCGCTCGAGACCTACCGCCTGCTGGCCGGGGACCCGGACGCGCTCGTCGCGGAGGACGCGCCCGGACGCGCCCCGGTCGTCCGGGCCTCCGTGCCCTCGACCCTCGTGACGTCCGTGGCCGCCGGTGCGGTCGGGGCGTGCGTGGCCACCGTGCTGCACGGCGCCGTCTGGTACTCGGCCGCGGGCTGGTGGCTCCCGTGGGGACTGCTGTTCGCGACCGCGCTGCTGCTCAGCGTCTCCCTGTGGGTCGGCACCGCGACCCGCCGGGTGTGGGCCGCCGCCGTGCCGGGCCTGATCGGCTATCTCGTCTCGTGGCTGTTCGCCTACGGCGGGGACGGCTCCGTGATCGTCGCGACGAACCCCGAGACGTCAGCCGGTGTGCTGGGCCTCGCCTGGTTCGGGCTCGTCTTCGTCGTGACCATCGTCTCCGTGCTCGTCACGGCGGCCTGGCTGCGCGCTCGGCGCCGGGGGGCCGGCGCGGCCTGAGGGCCCCGCGGAGCTCAGCCCCGCCGCGGCCGGCGGCGCGGCGGCGCGGGCGGGACCACCCGTGCGGCCCGCAGCGCCGCGGTGCCGATCCGCACGTCCCCGCGGCGGGTGCGCACCGTGACCGTCCCGGCGGCCCCCCCGGCGTCCGTGCCGGTGTCCACGCCGACGAGCTCGCCCAGGGCGTCGGTGAGCGGCAGCCCCGAGGCGTCGCCGGCGGGCAGGGCGTAGCGCACGCTCACGCGGGTGCCGGCGGGCAGTCCGGCGAGCAGGCCGAGGGCCGAGGACGACGCCCCGGACGGCGACGTCGGGCCGGAAGTCGGATGCTCCATGCCTGTCATCGTAGTCAGGACGCCGTGGCTAGACTGGTCGGAGCATCCCACGAGAAAGGTATGAAACGTCGTGACCTACGTCATCGCCCAGCCCTGTGTCGACGTGAAGGACAAGGCCTGCGTCGAGGAGTGTCCCGTCGACTGCATCTACGAGGGGGAGCGCTCGCTCTACATCCACCCCGACGAGTGCGTGGACTGCGGCGCGTGCGAGCCGGTCTGCCCCGTCGAGGCCATCTACTACGAGGACGACACCCCCGACGAGTGGGCCGACTACTACAAGGCGAACGTCGAGTTCTTCGACGACCTCGGCTCGCCCGGCGGCGCCGCGAAGCTCGGCAACACGCACACCGACCACCCCATGATCGCCGCGCTGCCCCCGCAGAACCAGGACGTCGCCCTGTGACGAAGGCCGACCGGTCCTTCGGCCTCGACCTGCCCGACTACCCCTGGGACACGATGGCCCCGTACCGGGCCGTCGCCGCCGAGCACCCCGGCGGGGTCGTGGACCTGTCCATCGGCACGCCCGTGGACCCCACCCCGCTGGTCGTCCAGGACGCGCTGGCCGCGGCCGCCGACGCCCACGGCTACCCGACCACCCACGGCACCCCCGCCCTGCGCGAGGCCGTCGTCGCGTGGTACGCCCGGCGGCGCGGCGTGCCCGGCCTGGACCCCGCCGCGGTCATGCCCACGGTCGGCTCCAAGGAGCTGGTCGCGTGGCTGCCCCTGCTGCTCGGCCTCCGCGCGGGCGACGTGCTCGTGCGCCCCACGGTGGCCTACCCCACCTACGACATCGGGGCCGAGCTGGCCGGGGCCGAGGCCGTGGCGGCCGACGACCTCGACGAGCTCGACGACGACGTGCGCTCGCGTGTGCGCATGGTCTGGCTGAACTCGCCCGCCAACCCCACCGGCATCGTCCGGGACGCGGCCTCGCTGCGGCGCGTGGTCGACCAGGCGCGGGCGCTGGGGGCCGTGGTCGCCTCCGACGAGTGCTACGCCGAGCTCGGCTGGGGCGACTGGGACGTCCAGCAGGGCGGCACCCCGGTGCCGTCGGTGCTCGACCCCCGGGTCAGCGGCGGGGACCACTCCCTGCTGCTCTCGGCCTACTCGCTGTCGAAGCAGTCGAACGCGGCCGGCTACCGGGCGGCGTTCCTCGCGGGCGACGCCCGGCTGATGGCCGGCCTGGTCAACTCGCGCAAGCACGCCGGGATGATCGTGCCCGCCCCCGTCCAGGAGGCCATGCGGGCAGCCCTGGAGGACGACGCCCACGTCGCCGCGCAGAAGGCGCTCTACCGGGCCCGCCGCGAGCGTCTCGTCCCGGCGGCCGAGGCCTTCGGGCTGCGCATCGAGCAGTCGGAGGCCGGGCTGTACCTCTGGTGCACGGCGGGGGAGGACACGTGGACCACGGTGCAGCGCTTCGCCGAGCGCGGCGTCGTGGTGGGTCCCGGGGTGTTCTACGGGACGGCCGGCAAGGGGTATGTGCGCCTCGCCCTCACCGCCACGGACGAGCGCATCGACGCCGCCGCGGGGCGGCTCGGCCGCCGCTGACACGGCCCGCCCCGGCGCCGGGATTGGTCCCGGCGCGGACGGAGCGGGTAGGTTGGACCCTGACGATCGCTGTGTCCCGAGACACGCCCGGGCCGCGCCACCGGCGGCGCCCGGCACGGCGACCACGGGCACCGGACACCGAAATCCACTTGCGGAGGACGAACATGACTGAGTCTGCACAGAAGACCGACACCGCCCAGCTCGACTACGGCAACGGCGGCCGACTCGAGCTGCCCGTCCAGGACGCCACCGAGGGCAACCGCGGGTATGCGATCTCGAACCTGCTCAAGGAGACCGGCAACGTCGTCTTCGACCCGGGGTTCATGAACACCGCCAACGCGCGCTCGGCCGTGACCTACATCGACGGCACCAACGGCATCCTCCGCTACCGCGGCTACCCGATCGAGGAGCTCGCCCAGCACTCGACCTTCACCGAGACCGCCTACCTCCTCATCTACGGCGAGTTGCCGACCCCGAGCCAGCTCGAGGACTTCGACTGCCGCATGCGCCGGCACACCATGGTCCACGAGGACCTCAAGAGCTTCTTCAACGGCTTCCCGCGCAATGCGCACCCCATGCCGGTGCTGTCCTCGGCCGTCTCGGCGCTGTCCACGTTCTACCCGGACTCCCTCGACCCGTTCGACCAGGAGCAGGTGGAGATCTCCACCATCCGCCTGCTGGCCAAGGTCCCCACCCTGGCGGCGTATGCGTTCAAGAAGTCCAAGGGCGAGCCGATGCTCTACCCGCAGAACGACCTCAGCTACACGGAGAACTTCCTCCGCATGTGCTTCGGCGTGCCCGCCGAGGACTACGAGATCGATCCGGCGATGGCCAAGGCCCTGGACATCCTGCTCATGCTGCACGCCGACCACGAGCAGAACTGCTCCACCTCCACCGTCCGGCTCGTCGGCTCCTCGCACGCCAACATGTTCGCCTCGGTCTCCGCGGGCATCAACGCCCTCTACGGCCCGCTGCACGGCGGCGCGAACGAGGCCGTCCTCGCGATGCTCACCCGGATCCAGACGGAGGGCGTCAAGCCCGAGGACTTCATGGAGCAGGTGAAGAACAAGGAGTCCGGCGCCCGGCTCATGGGCTTCGGCCACCGGGTCTACAAGAACTACGACCCGCGGGCGCGCATCGTGAAGGACTACGCCCACGAGATCCTCGAGAAGCTGGGCGGCAACGACCAGCAGCTCGAGATCGCGATGCGGCTCGAGGAGAAGGCCCTGGCCGACGACTACTTCGTGGAGCGCAAGCTCTACCCCAACGTCGACTTCTACACCGGACTGATCTACAAGGCGATGGGCTTCCCGGAGAAGATGTTCACCGTCCTCTTCGCGATCGGCCGGCTGCCCGGCTGGATCGCCCAGTGGCGCGAGATGATCGAGGACCCCGAGACCAAGATCGGCCGACCGCGCCAGCTCTACGTGGGCGAGGCCGAGCGGCACTACCCGCAGCGCTGAGCCACCCCCGGCACCGCAGACCGCCGGGCCCGCCCCCTTCCGGGGCGCGGGCCCGGCGGTCCGTCGTTCCCCGACCATCGTCCCGCCGGTAGCGTGGAGGCATGAGCGAGCAGCGGCACACCCCCGACCGGATCACCGAGCTCGGCCCGGACGACGTCTTCGTGTTCGGGTCCAACGCCCGGGGCGCCCACGGGGCGGGCGCGGCGCGCACCGCCGTCGAGCGCTTCGGCGCCGTGCCGGGGCAGGGGCACGGACTGCAGGGGCGCTCGTACGCGATCGACAGCATGAGCGGGTTCGCGGAGCTCGAGCGGGAGGCGGCGGCGTTCGTCGACTTCGCCCGGGCGCACCCGGAGCTGACGTTCTGGCTCACCCGGGTGGGCACCGGCATCGCCGGCCACGACGAGCGGCGGGTGGCGGCGCTGTTCGCCGCCGCGCCGCCCAACGTGGTCAGGCCCGAGGGCTGGTGAGCCCCCGCACCGGGCCCGGTGCTCAGGCGCCGGTGCCGTAGCCCTCGGGGTTGCTGCGCTGCCAGTTCCAGTGGTCCCGGCACATCGTGTCGATGTCGCGGTCGGCCGACCAGCCGAGCTCGGCCAGCGCCGTCGACGGATCCGCGTAGGAGACCGCGGCGTCGCCGGGCCGGCGGGCCACGACCTCGTAGGGAATGCTCCGCCCGGAGGCCCGCTCGAACGCGGCGTGCACCTCGAGCACGGAGTAGCCCTTGCCGGTGCCGAGGTTCCACGTGTGCACCCCGCCGTGCCCGGCGAGGTGGTCGAGCGCCCGGAGGTGTCCGTCGGCGAGGTCCACCACGTGGATGTAGTCGCGCACGCCCGTGCCGTCCGCGGTGGGGTAGTCGTCGCCGAACACCCGCAGCCTCTCGCGCCGGCCCACGGCGACCTGGGCGATGAACGGCAGCAGGTTGTTCGGCACCCCCGTGGGGTCCTCACCGATCCGGCCGGACTCGTGGGCGCCCACCGGGTTGAAGTAGCGCAGCAGGGCGACATTCCACGACGGGTCCGACGCGGCGAGGTCCACGAGCATGTCCTCGATGTGCTCCTTGGTCCGGCCGTACGGGTTCTGCGCGTCCATGGGCTGCTTCTCGGTCAGCGGCATCTCCTCCGGGGCGCCGTAGACCGTGGCCGACGACGAGAACACCACGGACCGGCAGCCGTGGTCCTCCATGGCGTGCAGCAGGTTGAGGGTCCCCGCCACGTTGGTGCGGTAGTACCAGAGAGGCTTCTCGGCCGACTCGCCCACGGCCTTGAGCCCGGCGAAGTGGATCACGGCCTCGGGCCGGTGCTCCGCGAACAGGGCGTCGAGCCCGGCGGGGTCGAGGAGGTCGACCTCGGCGAAGGCCTCGACCGTGCGCCCCGCGAGCTCCTCGACGCGGTCCAGGGAGGTCCTGGACGAGTTGGCGAGGTTGTCCATCACGACGACGTCGTGGCCCGCCTCCAGCAGGGCCAGGACGGTGTGCGAGCCGATGTAGCCGGTTCCCCCGGTCACGAGAATCTTCATGGTCCCAGCGTATCGGCCGGGCCCGGGCGACCCGGTCAGCGGCTCGCGAGGACCACCACGACGTCGTCGGCCGGCGGCGCGCCGTCCGGGTGCGCCCCGGTCCCGGGCACCCAGCCCGGGGCGGGGGCGAAGCGGGTGGTGCGCTGGTCCGCCCGGACCCAGGTGCGACCGTCGAAGCTCACCTGCGCGATGCCCAGCTCCGCGGCGTTCGCGACCGCCCAGTGCGCCACGGCCCATCCTGCGGGCTCTCCGGGCGCGGGCACCACCACCTGCTCGCCGTCGACGACGGGGGCCGGTGCGGTCCCGCCGAAGGCGCCGCCGAGGGCCTCGGCCGCCGCACCCGGGTCCCCCGGCCGGTCGGGGGCGGCGAGGACGCAGTTGAGGGAGCCCTCGGTGCGGCCGGTGAGGCTCGTGGCGAAGGCCCGGGCCATGTCCTCGTGCTCGGCGTACGCGTCCGGGTACGCGGAGCGCTGGACCGCCTGGGCGGCATCCGTCACCGACATCGACGCGTAGTCGATCTCGGCCAGTCCGTCGTAGAAGGCGGCAGTGGCGTACGCCGGATCCATGATCTGCTCGACCGTTCCCCAGCCCTGGGACGGGCGCTGCTGGAAGAGTCCCACGGAGTCCCGGTCCCCGTAGTCGATGTTGACCAGCTGGGACTCCTGCATCGCGGTCGCGAGGGCCACGACCGCCGCGTAGGTGCCCGTGCCGCGCTCCACGGCCTCCGCGGTGATCAGGGCGGCGTTGGCCGACTGCTCGGCGGAGAGGGTGTGCCGCCGGCGGTCACCGCTCTCGTCCGTGCTCGAGACCACGCACCGGGGCTCTCCCGCCGAGGGGCGGCCCGCGCGGAGCTCGACCGCCACGAGGGCCCCCGCGGTGAGCAGGGCGGCGACCAGCAGCAGGACGAACAGGGGCAGCAGGAGGGACCGGGCGCGGCGGTCGGCGGCGGGGGAGGACACGGGCGCTCCTGGGCGGGCGGGAGGTTCAGGCGGGACGGAGGAGGGGAGGACCGGGCGGGGGACCGGGCAGGAGGCCGGGGGAGAGGACGAGGACGGGGAGGGGAGGACGGGGCCCGGGGCCGGGCACCGTCCTCCCCGGCCGGCGGCGGGAGGACCCCGCGGGGGTCAGTTGGCGTGCAGCGCGGCGTTGAGCTCCACGGTCCCGCCGGCGCGCGGCAGGACCTCGACCGCGCCGGTGAGGGAGTTGCGGCGGAAGAGCAGGTTGGACAGGCCGGAGAGCTCCGAGGCCTTGGCCGTGGACCGCTCCCCGTCGGCGTGCACGCTCACGCGGGTGCCGGCCGTGACGTAGAGCCCGGCCTCCACCACGCAGTCGTCGCCGAGGGAGATCCCGACACCGGAGTTCGCGCCGAGCAGCACCCGCTCGCCCACGGTGATCCGCTCCTTGCCGCCCCCGGAGAGGGTGCCCATGATGGAGGCGCCGCCCCCGACGTCCGTGGCGTCCCCCACGACGACGCCGGCGCTGATCCGGCCCTCGACCATCGACTGCCCGAGCGTGCCGGCGTTGAAGTTGACGAAGCCCTCGTGCATCACCGTGGTGCCCTCGGCCAGGTGGGCGCCGAGCCGGATCCGGTTGGCGTCGCCGATCCGCACCCCGGCGGGGACCACGTAGTCCACCATCCGCGGGAACTTGTCGACGCTGTGCACGGTCACGTGCCCACCGGAGGCCTTCATGCGCAGCAGCGCGAGGGTCAGCTCCTCGGCGGGAACGGGCCCGCGGTCCGTCCAGGCGACGTTGGCGAGCAGTCCGAACACGCCGTCGAGGTTCAGGGTGTTGGGCCGCACGAGGCGGTGGGAGAGCAGGTGCAGGCGCAGGTACGCGTCGGCGGCGTCGGCGGGCGCGGTGTCCAGGTCGATCACCGTCTCGACGATCTCGCTGCGGACGTTGCGGTCGGGGTCGGCGGTGGCCGCGAGCCGCAGGTCCGCGTCGAGGGAGGTGTCGACCGCGTCGGAGAGGGACGGGGCCGGGTACCAGACGTCGAGGACGGTGCCCTCCTTGGGGCCCGAGGCCACGACGGTGGCCAGGCCGAGGCCGGAGGCGGGACGAGAGGTGGAAGCAGTCATGGCCTCCATCCTAGAGGGGACGCCCGGGCCGGGGGGACGACCGTCGCCCCGATATGCTGGCAGCCATGAGCGCACCGGAGCTGGACCTCGCCGCGGACCCCGCCGACCTGACGGCGGCCCTCATCGACATGCCGTCCGTCTCGGGCGCCGAGGGTCCCGTGGCCGACGCGGTCGAGGCCGCGTTGCGGCGGCTGCCGCACGTCACGGTGCACCGGGACGGGGACGCCGTGGTCGCGCGCACCGACCTGGGCCGCGACGAGCGGGTCGTGCTCGCCGGCCACCTCGACACCGTGCCCCTGCCGACCGCGCCCGGCGCCCGGGGGACCGTCCCGTCCTCGTGGGCGGGGACGGAGGGCGCCCGGGTGCTCTACGGCCGGGGCGCGACCGACATGAAGGGCGGCGTGGCCGTCCAGCTGGCCCTCGCCGCCGCCCTGACCGCACCGGACCGGGACGTGACCTACGTCTTCTACGACCACGAGGAGGTCGACGCCGCCGCGAGCGGACTCGCCCGGCTCCAGCGCAACTCACCCGGTCTGCTCGAGGCGGACTTCGCGGTGCTGCTCGAACCCACCGACGGGACCGTGGAGGGCGGGTGCAACGGCACGATGCGCTTCCGCATCACCACCACGGGCCGTGCCGCCCACTCGGGCCGGTCCTGGATCGGGGAGAACGCGATCCACAAGCAGGCCGACGTCCTGGCCCGGCTGGCGGCGTACGAGCCGCGGACCGTGACGGTCGAGGGGCTCGACTACCGGGAGGGGCTCAACGCGATCCGGATCGGCGGGGGCGTGGCCGGCAACGTCGTCCCGGACAGCGCCCAGGTGGAGATCAACTACCGGTTCGCCCCGGACAAGAGCCCGGAGGAGGCCGTGGCGCACGTGCGGGACGTCTTCGCCGGCCACGAGCTCGAGCTGACGGACCTCTCCCCGGCGGCGCGGCCGGGCCTGGACCGCCCCGCCGCCGCGGCGTTCGTGGCCGCCGTGGGCCAGGAGCCCAAGCCCAAGTACGGCTGGACCGACGTGGCCCGCTTCTCGCAGATGGGCGTTCCCGCCGTGAACTTCGGGCCCGGGGACGCCCTGCTCGCCCACACCGACGACGAGCACGTCAGCGCCGACGCGGTCCGGGAGTGCTACCGGGCCCTCGCCGCCTGGCTGGGCGCCTGAAGCCCTCCCGGACCGGGCCGGTCAGGGGAGGGCCTTCTCCTCCGCGGCGAGGGGCCCCTCGGCGACCTTGGCGCCGCCCGAGGTGCGGAAGCTGAGGAACCGGGACAGCCACGCGGCCAGCACCGTCAGCAGGTAGTTGATGAGCACGAAGACCAGCGCCACCACGAACAGGGTCTGCAGGATGTTGCCGTCACCCGAACCCAGCCGCCGGCCGCTCGCGAGCAGCTCCGGGTAGGTGATGATGTAGCCCAGGGCCGTGTCCTTGAGGATCACCACGAACTGGCTGACCAGCGAGGGCAGCATCGCGGTCAGCGCCTGCGGGAGCTCGATCATCCGCAGGGACCGGGAGGGCGTGAGCCCGATGACCAGGCCGGCCTCCCGCTGCCCCTTGGGCAGCTGGTGCACGCCCGAGCGGATGAGCTCCGCGATCACCGAGCCGTTGTAGAACATCAGCCCGAGCACCACGGCCCAGAACGGGACGTTCGCCGGCTCGACGAGGCCGGCCTGGCCGATGCCGAGGTAGAAGAAGATCATCATGACCAGCACGGGCACCGCGCGGAAGAACTCCACCACCACGGTCGAGACCCACCGCACCGGAGCCGCCTGCGAGAGCCGGCCCAGCCCGAAGACCAGACCGAAGACGACGGAGAGCAGGACGGCCAGCAGCGCGGCGCGCAGCGTGTCCCACAGACCGGGGAGCAGGAAGTTCTCCCACGCGCGGGCGGTGAACAGCGGGGTCCACCGGTCGGCGTCGAGCTGGCCCTGCTCGGCGAGCGCGCCCAGCACGATCCAGGCCAGTCCGGCGGCGAGGAGCACCCCCAGCACGTTCAGCGCCGCGCTGATCCGCCGGCCGCGGGGGCCTTGGACGTCGAAGAGGACGTTCTGGGTCTTGGCCATCAGCGCTTCACCGCCAGTTTCCGGGAGGCCCAGGTGGTGAGCAGACCCACCGGGACCACGATGAGGACGAAGCCGAGGGCCACCACCAGGAAGACCGCGATGATCACGTCCGGGCGGAACTCGATCATGGTCTTCATGAGCGAGGAGATCTCGGTCACGGACGCGGCCGCGGCCACCGTGGTGTTCTTCGTCAGGGCGATCAGGGTGTTGCCGAGCGGGGTGATCGCCCCGCGCAGGGCCTGGGGGAAGATGACCAGCCGCGCCGCCGGCAGGAAGGACAGCCCGATCGCGCGGGCGGCCTCCGCCTGGCCGGCCGGCACGGTGTTGACGCCGGAGCGGATCGCCTCGCAGACGAAGGCCGCGTGGTAAAGGCTCAGGCCGATGATCGCCCAGTAGAAGAAGTTCTGGTTGAAGTCGGCGGACAGGTTGATCCCGAGCTGGCTCCACACGCCCAGGACGAGGAAGACCAGGATGATGGTCAGCGGCGTGTTGCGGAACAGGTTGACGTAGCCCGTGCCCAGCAGCCGCAGCGACGCGATGGGGGAGATGCGCATCAGGGCCATCAGCGCGCCGAGCACCGCCGAGCCGATCGCGGCCCAGAAGGTCAGCTGGAGGTTGACCCAGAAGGCGGCCAGGACGTCGAACTGCTCGAACAGACTGGCGAAGTCGGTCAGGTAGTCGCTCACGGGATCTCCCGGAGCTCGCGCTGGTGCTGGGTCACTCGAGGGCCCTTCGTCGTGGATCGGTCGGCGTGCTGCTCGTGCGCGGGCCCGTGGCCGGCCGGCTCCCGGCCGGCCACGGGGTGCTCACACGTGCGTGGTCACTCGCCGCAGGGCTCCGGCTCCGGCGGGTTGAGCTCCTCGTTGTACGTGTAGTTCGCGCCCTCCGTGTGCTCCTGCACGGCGTCCTCCCAGGCGCCCTCCTCGATCATCTGGGTGATGGCCTCGTTGACCGCCTCGCACTGGTCGGAGCCCTGGGGCAGGCCCACGCCGTAGCGCTCCTCGGAGAAGGTGTTGCCGACCACCTGGAACTTCCCCTGGTTGGCGTCGGTCGAGGCCAGGCCCGCGAGGATGATGTCGTCGGTGGTCACGGCGTCCACCTGCCCGGACTCGAGGGAGGTGAGGCAGTCGGCGTAGCCGGGCTGCTCCAGCAGGTTCACGCCCGGGACCTCCTCCTGGATGTTGGCCGCCGAGGTCGAGCCCGTCACCGAGCACAGGTTCTTGCCCTCGAGGTCCGCGGGCCCCTGGATGCTGTCGTCGTCGGCGCGGACCAGCAGGTCCTGGCCGGCCACGAAGTAGGGGCCGGCGAAGTCCACGGTCTGGTCGCGCTCGTCCGTGATCGAGTACGTCGCGAAGATCATGTCCACCTGCTCGTTCGCGAGCATGTTCTCGCGGTTGGCGGACGGGGACTCGACCCACTCGATCTGGTCCTCCGTGTACCCGAGCTCGCCGGCGACGTACTTCGCGACGTCGACGTCGAAGCCCGTGTACTCGTCGCCGTCGCGGAAGCCGAGACCCGGCTGGTCGTACTTGATGCCGATCCGGACGGACTCGCCCGAGCCGCCGGTCTCCCCGCCGCCGGCCTCCCCCTCTCCGCCGCCGCCGCCGCACGCGGTGAGGGTCAGGGTCGCGGCCGCGGCCATCGCGGCCAGTCCGAGGGGCTTGGTGCTTCGCATGGTGTGCTCCTAGCTGTGGAGGTGGTGGCGTTCGGTCGGAGGGACGGGTGGACGGTCAGTGGCCGAGGATCTTGCCGAGGAAGTCCTGGGCGCGCTCGGAGCGCGGATTGGTGAAGAACTCCTCCGGGGTGTTCTCCTCCACGATCATGCCGTCGGCCATGAACACGACACGGTCGGCGGCCTTGCGGGCGAAGCCCATCTCGTGGGTCACCACGATCATCGTCATGCCCTGCTTCGCGAGCTCGACCATCGTGTCCAGGACCTCGTTGATCATCTCGGGGTCGAGGGCCGAGGTCGGCTCGTCGAAGAGCATGACCTTCGGCTCCATGGCCAGGGCGCGGGCGATGGCCACGCGCTGCTGCTGGCCGCCGGAGAGCTGGGCCGGCAGCTTCTCCGCCTGGTTGTCGACGCCGACCCGGGTCAGCAGCTCCATGGCCAGCTTCTTCGCCTCGGCCGCCGACCTGCCGCGGACCTTGACGGGGCCGAGGGTCACGTTCTGCAGGACCGACTTGTGGGCGAAGAGGTTGAAGGACTGGAAGACCATGCCGACGTCGGCGCGCAGCCTGGCGAGGGCCTTGCCCTCCTCGGGCAGCCGGTTGCCGTCGATGAGGATCTCGCCGTCGTCGATGCTCTCGAGCCGGTTGATGGCGCGGCACAGGGTCGACTTGCCGGAGCCGGAGGGGCCGATCACCACGACGACCTCGCCGCGCCGCACCTCCAGGTTGATGTCCTTGAGCACGTGGAGCTCGCCGAAGTGCTTGTTGACGTGCGACATGCGGACCAGCGCCTCGCCCGCGCCCGGGGCGGAGGAGGCGGGTGCGGCGGCCGGCGGAGTGGCGTGTGACATACCGGAAAGATATCCCACAATGCCTCCGTGTGATGCCGAACACGTTGCAAACGCGTTAATTGCGTACCGATCCGTAGAAATGTTGCGGCACCCGCCGGTGCCCGCCGCGCCGCGGTCCTCCCGGCCCGGCGCATAGCCTGGTGCCATGACCGAACTCCTCGTGGTCCTGACCGGGCTGGTGCTGCTGCTGACCGTCGTGGGCGTCGTCGTGCTCGGCCGCGACCGGCTCTCCGGCCGGATCGCGCCGGCCCGGGACGGGATCGCCGTGGAGCGCGCCCCGGCCGCGCCGCTCGTGCTGCCCGAGCACCCGACCCGGCAGGACGTCGAGCGGATCGAGTTCTCCGTCCGGCGCCGCGGCTACGACCCGGCGGAGGTCCACGCCGTGCTCGCGCACCTCGCGGACCGGCTGCCCCCGGAGGACCCGCCGACCGCCGGGGGACCCGGGGCGTGAGCTCCCGGCCGACCGCCGCCCCGTGGTGGGTGCAGGCCGCACTGGTCTGGGCGGCGTCCCGGATCTGGGCCTGGGCGGTGTTCACCACCGTGGGACGCCAGCAGGGCCCCGGACCGTGGGGGGACGGAGCCCTCGGCTACCTCGCCTTCACCGGCACCTGGGACTCGGACTGGTACGAGCGCATCGCCCGCGAGGGCTATCCCGCGACCCTGCCCCGGGACGGGACCGGTCAGGTGCAGGAGAACGCCTGGGCCTTCTACCCCGTCTATCCGCTGCTCGTCCGCGTGCTCTCGGCAGCCACCGGCACCGGCTGGGACGTGACCGCCTCGGCCGTGTCCCTCGCCGCGAGTCTCGGCGCGCTCCTGCTCGTGCACCGGCTGTTCCTCCGGCTCGCCCCGCCGGGCACCGCCCTGTGGGGGCTGGCGTTCGTCGCGTTCAACCCGGTGGCCCCGGTGCTGCAAGTCCCCTACGCCGAGTCGCTGCACCTGCTGCTGCTCGCGGCGGCGCTGCTCCTGGTGGCGCGCGGGCGTCACCTCGCGGCCGCCCCGGTGGTGCTCCTCATGTGCCTGACCCGGCCGGCGGGGGTGCCCTTCGCCGCGGCGCTCGGGATCACGTGGCTCGTGCGCTCCGTGCGCCGGTACCGGGCGGGAGAGCTGCGCCGGCCCGTCGACGCCGTCGACGGGCTCTTCGCCCTGGCCGTCTTCTCGTGCGCCGCGGCCCTCGCCTGGCCGGCGATCGCGTGGGGCGTCACCGGCGACCCGACGGCGTACACCGACACCGAGACGGCGTGGCGGGGCGGCGGGGGGCTGCGGCCGGTGGTCCCGTGGTTCCACGCCGGGGCGGGGCTCTTCGGGCCCGTGCTCGGGCCGGCGGCGCCCGTGCTGCTGGTCGCCGGTGCGGCGGCGCTGCTGCGCGCCCGCGCGGTGCGGGAGCGGCTGGACCTGGTCACCCGCGTGTGGCTGGCGAGCTACGCCGTCTACCTGCTCCTGTTCCTGCACCCCCAGAGCAGCACCTTCCGGCTCTTGCTGCCGCTGTTCCCGCTCGCGCTGCCGCTGGCCGCGGTCTCGGACTCCCGGGCCTACAGGGTGGCCTGCGTGGTCGCCGGGGCGGTGCTGCAGCTCGTCTGGGTCGGCTGGCTGTGGCACTGGAAGCAGCTGCCCGGGGGAGGGGACCACCCGCCCTGAGCCCGGGACCCGGCGCCGACGCGCGCCTCTCGGGCACGGCGGACCGTCCGGGTCCACCGTGGCGGCTCGGATAGGATGGGAGCCACACCAACTGAGGAAGAGGAGTTCCCACATGGCGGCCATGAAGCCGAGAACCGGTGACGGACCGATGGAGGTCACCAAGGAGGGGCGCAGCCTCATCATGCGGGTGCCGCTCGAGGGCGGCGGACGGCTGGTCGTCGAGCTGAAGCCGGCCGAGGCCGCGGAGCTCAAGGAGTGCCTGGCCGGCGTCACGGAGTGACGTCGCCCGGCGGG